>JAYRQX010000445.1:0-9501 GCA_041910415.1 Acetobacteraceae bacterium
CCGCTCCGCCAACGGATTGCTGCGCTATGCTTCATGGGATATAGCGAAGCAGAGGAACGGCGATGAGGCAATGGCCATGGCGGCGGATCGTGCAGGCAGCGCAGCCCATCCGCAGGACCTGGTGGCCGAGGCCGTGCTCGGCTGCTCGTTCGTCCCGGCGCTGGACGCCTTCTCGATCGAGGTCCTGGCGGCCAATGGCGGGCCGGTGAGCCTGACCCTGCCGCGCGGGGCGCTGCACCACGTCCTCGTGTCGCTCCTCGGCCTGCTCGGCCGCCAGACGGCGTTGCGGGATGGCGGCACGCCGGTCGTGCTGCCGGTCGTGCAGGCGACGCGCGAGGCCCTGCCGCGTTCCGGGCGCGAACTGCTGACGCTCACCACGACGGCCGGGGCCGCGCTGTCCTTCCTGCTCCCGGAGGACCTCCTCGCCGCCGCCGCCGGGAGACCGGCCGGGCCACCACCGGGCGCCCTCCACTGACGCCAGGCCGCATTCCCACGACCCCAGACAGGAGAAACGCCATGACCGTGGACTTCCAGGCAACCCGCCACCCCTTCCTCGACGGCAAGCCCAAGCGCATGTTCATCGACGGCAAGTGGGTCGAGGCCGCATCCGGCAAGACCTTCGAGACGCTGAACCCCTCGACCGGCGAGGTGCTGGCGCGCGTCGCGGAGGGCGATGCGGAGGACATCGACCGCGCGGTCGCCGCCGCGCGCCGCGCCTTCGACGGCCCGTGGTCGAAGTTCAAGCCCTTCGAGCGGCAGAACCTGCTGCTCAGGCTCGCCGACCTCGTCGAGCAGCATTTCGATGAGCTCGCCGCGCTCGACACCATCGACATGGGCGCGCCGATCTCGCGCACGAAGGGCAGCCGGCTGCGCGCGCTCGGCATGCTGCGCTACTATGCGGGCCAGGCGACCGCGATCCATGGCGAGACGATCGAGAACTCGCTGCCCGGCGAATACGTCTCCTTCACGCTGAAGGAGCCGGTGGGCGTGGTCGGCGCCATCATCCCCTGGAACGGGCCGCTCACGGCCACGATCTGGAAGATCGGCCCGGCGCTCGCGACCGGCTGCACCATCATCCTCAAGCCGGCCGAGGAGGCGCCGCTGACGCCGCTGCGCTTCGCCGAGCTGTGCCAGGAGGCGGGCGTGCCGCCCGGCGTCGTGAACGTGGTGACCGGCTTTGGCGAGACCGCGGGCGCGGCGCTCGCCGAGCATCCCGGTGTGGACAAGGTCGCCTTCACCGGATCGCACCTGACCGGGCAGAAGATCATCCGCGCCTCGGCCGGCAACCTGAAGCGCGTCTCGCTCGAACTCGGCGGCAAGAGCCCGGATGTGGTTTTCGCCGATGCCGACCTCGACGCGGCCGTGCCGGGCGCGGCGATGGCGGTCTTCGCCAATTCCGGCCAGATCTGCTCGGCAGGCACGCGGCTCTTCGTGGAGCGGAAGATCTACCAGGAGTTCTCCGAACGCGTCGCCGCCTATGGCAGGTCGCTGCGCGTGGGCGACAGCCGCAACCCGGAGACGCAGGTCGGGCCGCTCGTCTCCGCCGAGCAGCTGGACCGCGTGACCGGCTATCTCGCCATCGGCCGGCAGGAAGGCGCGAGGCCGCTGGCTGGCGGCGCGCGTGCGACGGAGGGCGAACTGGTGAAGGGCTTCTTCGTGCCGCCCACCGTCTTCGCCGATGTGCGCGACGAGATGCGCATCGCGCAGGAGGAGATCTTCGGCCCGGTGATCTCGGCGATCCCCTTCGACGACATCGAGGAGGTCATCGCGCGTTCCAACGCCACGACCTTCGGCCTCGGCAGCGGGTTGTGGACGCGCGACGTGACCAAGGCACACCGGCTGGCCAGGGCGATCCGCGCGGGCTCGGTCTGGATCAACTGCTACCAGGCGATGGATCCGGCGGTGCCCTTCGGCGGCTACAAGATGAGCGGCTATGGCCGTGAGAGCGGCAAGCAGCACGTCGAGGAATACCTGAACGTGAAGGCGGTCTGGATCCGGACCGCCTGATCCCCGGCGAAGCGGGAAGGCCGGTTCCGGCCTTCCCGGGCCGCACGCTCAGGCGGCTTCCCAGCCGATGACGCCCTTGATCTCGGTGAAGTCGTCGAGCGCCCATTTGCCGTATTCGCGCCCGTTGCCCGACTGCTTGTAGCCGCCGAAGGGGGCGGCCGTGTCCCAGGCCGGGTAGTTCATGAAGACGTTGCCCGCGCGCATCTGCGAGGAGACGCGCCGCGCCCGCGCGAGGTCCGGCGACTGCACATAGGCGGCCAGGCCATAGACGGTGTCGTTCGCCATCTCGATCGCATGCGCTTCGTCGCGATAGGGCAGGATGGAGAGGACGGGGCCGAAGATTTCCTCGCGCGCGATGGTCATGTCGTTGCGCACATTGGCGAAGACGGTCGGGCGCACGAAATAGCCGCGGTTGAGGTTTTCCGGCCGGCCCGGGCCGCCGGTGACGAGCTCGGCGCCTTCCTTGATGCCGGCTTCGATCAGGCGCTGGATCTTGTTGAACTGGATCTCGCTGACCACGGGACCGATCGTCGTGCGCGGATCGTCCACGGCGCCGACGACGACGCTCTCGGCGGCGGCCCTGGCAATCGCCTTCACCTCGTCCTGCCGGTCGGCGGGGACGAACATGCGCGTCGGCGCGTTGCAGGACTGGCCGCTGTTGCCCATCATGCCCAGCACGCCCTTGGTCACCGCGACCTTGAAGTCCACGTCGGGCAGCAGGATGTTCGCGGACTTGCCGCCGAGTTCCTGCGCCACGCGCTTGACGGTCTTCGCGGCCGCCTGCGCGACCAGGATGCCGGCGCGGGTCGATCCGGTGAAGGACATCATGTCGATGCCGGGATGCGCGGACATCGCCTCGCCCACCACTCCGCCTTCGCCCTGCACCATGTTGTAGACGCCGGCGGGCACGCCGGCCGCGTGCATGATCTCGGTCCAGATGATGGCGTTCAGCGGCGCGATCTCGGACGGCTTCAACACCATGGTGCAGCCCGTGGCGATGGCGGGCGCCACCTTGCAGACGATCTGGTTGATCGGCCAGTTCCAGGGCGTGATCATGCCGACGACGCCGATCGGCTCGCGCGCGATCAGCGTGGTGCCCTCGACTTCCTCGAACCTGTAGGTGGGCATCACATCGATCATGCGCTTGAGGTGCGCGGTGCCCGTGCCGGCCTGGCTGTCGAGCGCGAATTTCAGCGGGGCGCCCATCTCCTGCGCCAACACCGCGGCGATGTCCTCGCGCCGCTTCTGGTATTCCGAATAGATGGCGCGCAGCAGTTCGAGCCGGTCCTGCCGCGAGGTCCGGGAGAAGGACGGGAAGGCCGCACGCGCCGCGGCGACGGCACGGTCCACGTCCTTGGGGCCGCCCACCGCGATCTGCGTGAAGGCCTCCTCGGTCGAGGGATTCACCACGTCGAGAAGCTTCGGCTCCAGCGGCGCGACCCAGGCGCCATTCACATAGTGCTCGCGTTCGTGGTTCATGCCGATGGTCTCCGTCAAGCGCGCCCGGGGTCGGGCACGCTGTGCTTCTTGAACCATAGCGTGCAGCGAAGGGATGGCAATGCGGATGTCCGGTGCCGCGGCCGCCGATATCGTTTCGTGGAAAGACCGCGGGCGGGCCGCTAGCGCGGGAATTGGCCCCTGGCGTCGATCACGTGCAGGCCCGTCACGCGCAGCACATATCGTCCGCCGATGCGGTCGGACGGCACCACCAGACGCAAGGGACCTTCGTTCCCCGACAGGGGCTGCTGGCCGCCCGCCTCCTGCCTGGCGTGCGCCAGGATCGGGGCGGGCGTGCCGCGGTGGATGCCAGGATTCAACTCGGCGCCGGAGAAGACCACGGTGTAGTCGTCGGAAGCGCGGACGATGACCGCAAGGCCGATGCTTTCGCCCCGCCCGCCCGCCACGCCGGCCTGGCGCAGCACGTCCCAGAGTTGTGGGCCGACGAACTGCCCTTCCCGGGGTCCGTTGCTCGTCTCGTAGCCGACCGCGACGGTCTGCTGCGGCAGCGCCCGGATGGCGTCCAGCGTGACCATCCCGGGCCGCTCCACGGCGCCGCTGACGGCGACCCCGGCCTGCTGCGCCACGGCCGGCACGCCAAGCGTCGCCAGCGCCAGCGCAGCAGCGGAGAACAGGCAGGCGCGGCGGCGCATGGACATGGCGGGGACAGGCTCCTTGGACCGGCGCACCATGGGGGCGGGCCTGCCGGATCCGCAAGCGCTATTTCCTTGTGGATACAGCGCCGCTGCCTTTGCCCCTACAGCCCGAAAGCGGCCTGGAAGGGGTGGAAGGCCACCGCGTCGCCGCTCTGCAGGCCCTCGGCGTCGGCGGGCAGGTGCATCATGCCGTCGGCGCTGGCGAGCGGCACCAGCCGCGCCGAGCCTGCGCAGCCGGCCGCACGCAGGATGGGCGCGCCGAACGCGTCATGGTCCATGATGCGCGCCGGCAGGAATTCCTCCCGCCCCGGCTTGCGTCGGACTGTCTCCCCGGCCCGGGCGGCGATCGGCCGGGGCAACGGGACCGGGTCCTCGCCCGCGAGGCGCGCCAGCAGCGGGCGGCCCAGCGTCAGCATCCCGACGAGCGCCGCGAGCGGGTTGCCGGGCAGGAACAGGCAGCGGGCATGGCCGATGCTGCCGAAGGCGAGCGGCTTGCCGGGCTTCACGGCCAGCTTCATCGTGGTGATCTCCCCGCCGGCCATGCGCGCCGCGGCGGGGAGGCAATCGGCCTCGCTGCCGGAAATGCCGCCCGAGGCCAGCACCGCGTCATGGTCGCTTGCGGCCTGGCCGAGCACAGCCGCCAGTTCCACGGCACGATCCGGCACGATGCCGAGATCCGTGGCCTCGATGCCGGCGCCGCGCAGCAGCGCGAGCAGCATCGGCCGGTTGCTGTCGTGCACGGCGGCCCCGAGTTCGTTGCCGTTCGACAGCACGGCAACGCGCAGCGGCCGTCGCACCGCCACATGCGCGATGCCGGCCGAGGCCAGCAGGGCCAGGTGGCGCGCATCGAGCCGCAGCCCCGGCCGGAGCAGCACGTCGCCGGCTGCCACGTCCTCGCCGCAGAGGCGTAGATTCTCGCCGTGCTTCACGGGGCGCTTCAGGGTGATGGTGCCATCCTGCTCCAGGACCTGCTCCTCCATCACCACCGCGGCGACACCGGGCGGGGACGCGGCCCCGGTGAGGATGCGCACGGCCTGGCCCGCGACCAGGGCCGCGCCCGGCGGATCACCGGCCGCGATGCGCCGCGTGACGGGCAGAGCGGTGCCGGCCGCCAGGTTCGCGGCATGCAGCCCATAGCCATCCATGGCGGATTGGTCGAAGGGGGGCGTGCTGGCCCGCGCCCGCGGTGCTTCGGCCAGGACACGACCCAGGGCATCGCCCGATGCGCGCGAGGTGATGCCACCGACGGGCGCGATGTCTCGCAGCAGCGCGGCTCTCGCCTCGTGAAGGGGGAGCAGCCGATCCCCTGACATCGGACGGGCGGGGAGATGCACGATCTGAACGCCGTCCGGCATGGCCTGTCGTCCCGGGGCCTCTGGGCCTCATGTGTGGCCGGGGGATAGGTGCGGATGCAGGGGAGTTGGTTGCGCCAGATCAACCCGGTGGCGCGCATTCGGTTTTCCGCGGCGTTTTCTACGATGCGGATAACGCTCCGCAATTTCCGGGTTGACGGAAATCAAGCCCCGGATGGTCCGATGCACGCTGGGAGTCGTTGTGGCGCGAGGCGCCGCCCGACCTCCGCCTCCTGCGCGGTGCCGGGGCAACCGCTACAAGGGGCGCCCCAGGTGACGGAGGCGATCTTGCCCGGGATCGAGGACCTGCCCCTCGCGCGGCGCGCGAAGGAGTCTTCCGGCGGCGGCGAGCCATGATCGGTGCCCTGCTTGGCCGCGGCGCCTCCGGCGTTCAGGTGGACGGCCCGATGGACTTCGCCTCGCCGCCGCGCCCGGCCTCCCCCAATTGGTGGATGGCCCTGCCGTCGGCGGAAGCCGCCGGCGCGCCGCGCTGCATGGTGGCGGACCTGCCTGCAGCGGATGTGGTGGCGGTGTGGGGCGCGCTCGGCCGCGTCGCGGCGGCTGTGCCGCGCTGCCATCCGCTCGCCGCCTGGCCGGAACGCTGGCAGGCGCAATGGGTGGTGCGCAGCGCGCTGATGAACTTCCCCGATGTGGTGGTGGCGGAAGTCACCCCGGCGGGCGGGCTGCGCATGCATTCGCGCAGCCTGGTCGGGTGGTCGGATCTCGGCGTGAACCGCAAGCGGGTGGAGGATTGGGTCGCGGCGCTGGCGGCGGCGCTGCGATGATTGCTCGCCCGATCTAGCGTCGCTGCAGGCGAGCCAGGTCCACCGCCCGGGCATAGGCAAGCTTTGCCTCGGCCGGCGCGTCGCCGCGGACGGTGACCAGGACGCGATTGTCCACCAGCATCTGGATCTCCCCGTCATTGGTCTGCACGGCGCGCTGATCCCCGATGCGGATCAGCCGCCCCATGGCGCCGGCGAGCATGGGGTTGGTCAGGATGGTGCCAAGCTGGCCGATCAGGGGGTTGTCGGTCGCCAGCGTCACCTCGACCGACTGGCCCTGCGCGTTGGTGTAGCGGCGGGACGCCGTGGCCCCGCCCAGGATGGCGATGCCGCCGGCCCGCGTCTCCGCCTCCTCGGCGGTCCAGCCGGGAAGCGCGGCGGGCAGGGCGGAGGAAAGGCTGGCGGCGCTCCGCTGGGAGAGGAGCTGGAGCGCCTCCTCGATCGCGGTGCGGGCTGCGGCGAACTGCCCGGCCTCATAGGTGCGAAGGGCCTCGCGGAGCGCGTCGGTGACCTCGTCGGCGCGGGCGGCGGCGGGCAGCGCGAGGGCGGCGAGAAGGGGGAGAGCGAGGCAAGCGGGGCGCATGGGCGTGGTCCGTGGCGTGGCGCGGCCAAGGGTAGCACCGCGGGCGCCGCGGGGGCAGCATGGCGGGCAAGAATGACAGGAGGATGCCATGACGGAGCTCTGTGACCTGACCGCGGTCGAAGCGGTGGCGCTGCTGCGGTCGAAGCGGGTGAGTCCGCTCGAGATGGTGGAGGCCGCGGCGCGGCGGATCGAGGCGGTGGACGGCCAGGTGAACGCGCTCCCCATCCGCTTCCTCGACGTGGCGCGGGAGGAGGCGCGGCGGTTCCGCGCGGATGGTGGGGGGTCGGAGGCGCCAGGCTGGCTCGCAGGGCTGCCGATCGCGGTGAAGGACTACAACGATGTCGGCGGGCAGCTCACGACCAATGGCTCGCCCATCTACGCGCGGAACGTGGCTGCGGCGGATGACGTGACGGTCGCGACCATGCGGGCGCGGGGCGCGATCCCGCTGGCAAAATCCAACGTGCCGGAATTCGCGGGGTCCAACACCTTCAACCCGGTCTGGGGCGCCACGAAGAATCCGTGGAACCTGGAGATGACGGCGGGCGGTTCCTCGGGCGGCGCGGCGGCGGCGCTGGCGTCGCGCCAGGTGTGGCTGGCGAATGGAAGCTGCCTCGGCGGCAGCCTGCGCATCCCGGCGAGCTTCTGCGGCATCGTGGGGCTGCGGCCTTCGCCGGGGACGGTGCCGCGCGGGGTGGGTCTGCCGAGCTTCGACAGCCTGTGGGTGGAAGGGCCGATGGCGCGCAATGTCGCGGACCTCGCGCTGTTCCTGGATGCGCAGGCCGGGTGGCACGTGCGGGACCCGCTCTCTCGGCCCGCACCCGCGGTGCCGTTCCTCGCGCAGCAGGACCGGCGGCGGCCGCCGGGGCGCGTGGGGTTCAGCGCGGATCTCGGCCTGTCCAGGGTGGACCCGGAGGTGGCAGCGATCTGCCGTGCCGCGGTGGCGCGCTTCGCGGCATGCGGCGCGGTGGTGGAGGACGGTGCGCCCGACTTCGCGCAGAGCATCGAAACCTTCCAGACCCAGCGCGCGGTGCTGATCGCGGCATCCCGCGGGGCGCTCCTGGAGACCGATCGCGCGCGCGTCGGCGCGCACATCGTCTGGAACATCGAGAAGGGTCTGAACCTGACAGCCGACGAGGTGATCCGGGCGGAGCGGGAGCGGCAGGCGCTCTATCACCGAGTCGCAACCTTCTTCGAGACGCATGACATCCTGGCCCTGCCGACGGTCGCGGTGCCGCCCTTCCCGGTGACGCAGCCCTATCCGACCGAGATCGGCGGGCAGGTGCTGACCTCCTACATCGACTGGATGTTCCTGACGTTCGTGGTGACGCTGACGGGCTGCCCGGCGCTGTCGATCCCGTGTGGCTTCACCAGGACCGGGCTGCCGGTCGGGCTGCAGCTGGTGGGGCGGCCGCAGCGGGAGGGCGAGCTGCTCGGCTACGCCCGCGTGCTGGAAGACATCCTGGGCATCGCGGCGACCACGCCGCGCCTGCCCCGGTAAGTCAGCCGGCCTCGGCGACCAGGCGCAGCAGCGCAGCACCCTGCCGGGCCACGCGCCCGACGTCGAGGCCGCAACTTTTGACGAGCTCGTCCGCCGATTGCGGGCGGCGGATGGTGACGACAAGCAGCACGTCGTCGCTGAAGACCTCATGCGGCGCGACGCCCTCGGCCGTGGCGGCCTCGCGGCGCCAGGCGCGCAGCGCGGCATACAGCCGGTCCTCGCCGACGATGCGAAGCATGTGGCG
This sequence comes from Acetobacteraceae bacterium, assembly GCA_041910415.1. Lineage (GTDB taxonomy): Bacteria > Pseudomonadota > Alphaproteobacteria > Acetobacterales > Acetobacteraceae > JAYRQX01. The sequence goes on from JAYRQX010000445.1 coordinate 8,620, forward strand.
GCCATACCGCTCGGCGCGGGAGCGGCCGATGCCGGGCACCTCCATCAGTTCGTCCATCGCGGCGGGGCGGCGCTGGGTGATGGCGGCCAGCGTGCGGTCGTCGCACACCACATAGGCCGGCACGCCCTGCGCGGCGGCGGTCTCGCGGCGCCAGAGGCGCAGCGCCTCGAAGACCGGGTCGCCGCTGGCGACACCCGCGACGCTGTCGCGGGAGCGTGGCGTGGGCGTCGCGCGCACCACGTCCTCGCGCAGCATGAAGCGCTGCTCGCCCTTCAGGATCGGGCGCGCGGCCTCGGTCGGCACCAGCTCGCCGTGGTTCTCGACCGCGACATCCAGCGCACCGCGCGCGACCAATTGTCGCGCCACGCCGCGCCAGAAGCCATCGGCACGGTCGCGGCCGACGCCGAAGGTCGGCAGCTTGTCATGGGCGAATTGCGCGACCTTGTCGGTCAGCCGCCCGCGCAGCACGTCCACCACATGCCCGACGCCGAAGCGTCGCCCGGTGCGCAACACGGCGGAAAGCAGCTTCTGCGCCTCGCCCGTGCCGTCGAACTCCGTGGGCGGTGCGGCGCAGACATCGCACTGGCCGCATTTCTCCTGCGCGGGCTCCTCGCCGAAGCAGCGCAGCAGCAAAGCGCGGCGGCAGGTCGCGGCCTCCGCGATGCCGATCATGCGGTCCAGCCGCTCGCGCTCGATGCGCTTCTGCTCCTCCGACGCCGGGCTTTCCAGGATGCGGTGGCGGGCGAGCGCGATGTCGCCGGCGCCATACAGCAGCAGCGCGCGGGCCGGCAGCCCGTCGCGCCCCGCACGCCCGATCGCTTGGTACCAGCTCTCAGGCGATCGCGGCAGGTCGAGATGCACGACCCAGCGCACATCGGGCCG
>JAYRQX010000446.1:0-3384 GCA_041910415.1 Acetobacteraceae bacterium
CCGGGGACGGCGCGGCGCCGATGGCGGCGGCCAGCAGCAGATGGCGCCGCGCGACGCGCAGCGGCGCCTGCGAAGCAGCGCGGGGGGGCGTCATGGCATGTCTCCGATCCTGTCCGGCAAGGGCGTGGGCGCACGCCCGCTCCCTTTCGCTTGCGACGGATGCGAGGTTACGCGCGCGTCGGAGACGGGCGAAGGCGTGTGGCCGCAACGCCCTCCCTCACCGCCACAGCCCCTTCGAGGCCAGCCAGTCCTGCGCCACCTGCGCCACCGCGTCGCTGTTGCGGTCCATCATCATCATATGGCTGTTCCCGCGGATGCCGCGCTCGGGCAGGTTCACCACCTCCACGCTGCCGCCCGCCGCGCGCAGCTTCGCATAGAAATCGAGGCCCCGCGCGCGGATCGTCGGCCAGCGGCGGTCCTGTTCGATGAAGTCGCCATAGAGTGCCAGGACCGGCACGTCGCGCAGCGCGGCCAGCGCCTCCGCCGACATCTCCCCGAAGCCCGAGGGTTCCAGCAGCACCAGCGCGCGCACCTTGGCCGGGGCGGCCTGCGCCGCGCGCAGCGCGAAGAAGCCGCCCTGGCTGTGCGCCATCACGACAGCCGGACCCACGCGGTCCAGCAGCGCCTGGTAGGCCGCGAGCGTCGCCGCATCCGTCGTCACCCAGCGCGGCACGACCTGGCGCATGAAATTGTCATAGGCCTCCACCGGGAATTGCGTGCCCGCGATCGCCGTGCGCGTGCGCCAGGACCCGCGCCCCGCGCCGATGCGGAACCGCTCCCAGGGATCGGCCTTGGTCAGGAAGACCGGATCGCCTTCCAGGATCTCGGGCGACATCGCCCAGCCGGCGCGCCCGCGCTCCACCGCGTCGGAGACATGCACCGCCCATCCGCGCCGCAGAAAAAACGAATAGAATCCCTCGCGCCCGTCGGGCGTGCTTTCCCAGGTCACGCCGGTCAGCCCGCCGCCATGCCACAGCAGCAGCGGCGCGGTGCCGCGCTCGGGTTCGGGGATCGCGTATTGCACATACATCCCCTCGGCCTGGTAGGTGCCGTTGGGATCGAAGCGCATGGGCGGGCTGCCGGGCACCAGCGTCACCTCGCGCACGGGGCGGCCCGTCACCTCCACCTCCCGCCCGCCCAGGTGGAAGCTTCCCATGGCGCGCAGCGCGAGCGGCGGCGAGGCGGGCGGCGTCATGGTCTGGGCTCCGGCACTGGCTGGCAGGGCGGATGCGGCGGCAATCAGGGCCCGTCGCTTCATGGCTTCATTCCCCGGTCACGCGAAGGTGACACGAAAAGGCGGGTGCCGTGAACCATCCCCATGCGGTTGACAGCCCGCCCCCGGACCCCAAGGCTTTCGCCCGACGCGGAGGAACACCCGATGGCCGGCTCGGACCAAACGAAAAAGGAATTCAGGCTGCGCAGCCAGCGCTGGTTTGATGATCCCGCGGATCCCGGCATGACCTCGCTCTACATCGAGCGCATGCTGAATTTCGGCCTGACGCTGGAGGAACTCCAGTCCGGCCGCCCGGTGATCGGCATTTCCCAGACCGGCTCCGACATCTCCCCCTGCAACCGCCACCACACGGTGCTGTCGCAGCGCATCAAGGAAGGCATCCGCGATGCCGGCGGCCTGCCGCTGGAATTCCCCGTCCACCAGATCCAGGAGACGCTGAAGCGCCCGACCGCCGCGCTCGACCGCAACCTGCAATACCTGTCGCTGGTCGAGATCATGCACGGCTATCCCATGGACGGCGTGGTGACCACGATCGGCTGCGACAAGACGCCGGGTGCCGCGCTGATGGCCGCCGCCACGATGAACATCCCCGTGCTCGCCTTCTCCGGCGGGCCGATGCTGGACGGGTGGTACAAGGGGCGGCTCGCGGGCTCCGGCACCATCGTCTGGGAAGCGCGCCGGCTGCTCGCGGCCGGGGAGATCACGCAGCGGCAATTCATCGAAATGGTGGGCGCCTCCGCGACCTCCTGGGGCCACTGCTCCACCATGGGCACGGCGCTCTCCATGAACTCGCTGGTCGAGGCCGTCGGCATGTCGCTGACCGGCTGCGCGGCGATCCCCGGCCCGCACCGCGAACGCGCGCAGATGGCCTACTACACCGGGCGGCGCATCGTGGAGATGGTGCGGGAGAATCTCCGCCCCTCCGACATCATGACGAAGAAGGCGTTCGAGAACGCCGTCGCGGTGGCGAGCGCGATCGGGGCCTCGTCCAACTGCCCGCCGCACATGATCGCGATCGCGCGCCACATGGGCGTCGATCATTCGCTCGATGACTGGCAGCGCGTCGGCGCCGACATTCCGCTGCTGGTGGATTGCCAGCCCGCCGGACGCTTCCTCGGCGAGGCGTTTCACCGTGCCGGCGGCGTGCCGGCGGTGATGAAGGAGCTGCTGAAGGCGGGCCGCCTGCATGGCGACGTGATGACCGCGACAGGGAAGACGGTCGCGGAGAACATCGCGGAGGTGGAGATCGCGGATCACGACGTGATCCGCCCGTACAAAAAGCCGATGAAGGAGAAGGCCGGCTACCTCGTGCTGACCGGCAACATCTTTGACAATGCGGTCATCAAGGTCAGCGTCATCGACGAGGATTTCAAGCGCCGCTTCTTCTCCGAGACGCCTGATGTCTTCGAGGGCAAGGTCGCGGTCTTCGAGGGGCCGGAGGACTATCACGACCGCATCGAGGACCCGGCGCTCGGCATCGACGAGAAGACCGTGCTGGTGATCCGGAACTGCGGCCCGGTCGGCTATCCCGGATCGGCCGAGGTCGTGAACATGCAGCCGCCGGCGGCCTTGATCAAAAAGGGCATCAACGCCCTGCCGACCATGGGCGACGGGCGGCAGAGCGGCACGTCGGGCTCGCCCTCCATCCTCAACGTGTCGCCGGAAGCCGCGGTCGGCGGCGGGCTCGCGCTGCTGAAGCACGGCGACAGGATCCGCATCGACCTGAAGACGCGCCGCGTGGACGTGCTGATCCCGGAGGACGAGCTCGCGAAGCGCCGCGCGGCGTGGACACCGCCCACGATCGTCAACAAGACGCCATGGGAGGAGATCTATCGTTCGATGGTGGGGCAGCTCGGCACCGGCGCCTGCCTGGAACCCGCGACGCTGTACCTGAACATCCTGGAGACGCGCGGCGAGAGCCGGCATAATCACTGATATTATGCCCTCAGACGCCGGGCGCGACCTCCGGTCGCTTGGCTTGCGCGCCGTGCACTGACGCATTGGCGGCGGCGAGCAGTCCGGGCGCGGTCGCGCCTTGCGCTCGCGGCCCGCGGTACGCCGCGGGCCGAAGAGGTTGGGTGCCGGCCCCTCAGGCCTTCCTGAGCGGGCAGGTGTTCAGGCCGACCAGCGGATAGAGCGGGCACCAACTC
>JAYRQX010000447.1:0-6141 GCA_041910415.1 Acetobacteraceae bacterium
GAGCTGTTCTTCGGTCAGCGGACGAACACGCGTCTGGAATACGTGCCCTATCGCGGGTCGAGCCAGGCGCATCCGGACCTGATCGCCGGCCGCGTGGACATCATGTTCGACACTGTCCCCGCCGCGCTGCCGCATATCCAGTCGGGTGCGCTCAAGGCGCTGGCGACCACCGGCGCGAGGCGGAGCCCGCAACTGCCTGACGTGCCGACGATCGGGGAGGCGTTTCTCCCGGGCTTCGAGGCCGCGACCTGGGGCATGGTCATCGGCCCCGCGAATATCCCGGCCGAGACGCTCGCGAAGCTGAACGCGGATTGCCGTGCGGCGATGGCGAACCCCACCGTGGTGGATCGCCACCGGACGCTCGGCGCCGAGATCGTGACCAACACGCCCGAACAGATGCGCGCCTTCTGTGAGGCGGAGATGGTCAAGTGGGGCGCCGCCGCCCGCGCCGCCGGGATCCAGCCCCAATAGGCGGGGGCATGCCTACCCCCCGCGCAACCGGTGCCAGGCCATCAGCCCGAGGTCATAGGGCATGGCCAGCCCTTCCCTGAGCCGCCAGAACCACCGCCGCCGCCAGTGGCGCGACGCCGGCCCCGGCGGTGCGATGCCGCCCGCCGGCCAGCCCGCCAGCCGCAGCAGCAGCCGACAGCGCGGCAGGTGATAGGCGTTGCTGGCGGCGAAGACCGCCCCGGCATGCCGCCGCACCCGCAGGATCGCCGCGCAGGCCCGGACCGAGGAGAGTGTGTCGGTCGCCGTCGGTTCCTCGATGATGCGCATCGCCGGCACGCCGGCCTCGCGCAGCAGCCGCGCCATGACGGTCGCCTCGGCCGGGCCGTGGCGGCCCACGGCGCCGGTCGGGATGTAGAGGGGTCGGGGGTCCATCGCCTCCCCGGCCCGCGCCGCAGCCTCGACCCGGTTGCGCAGCGCGTTGGAGGGCGAGCCGTCCGGGCGCACCGTCGCGCCGAAGATGATGATGGCGGGCGGCGCGGCCATCGCTGCTCAGAAATCCTTGGGGAGTGCCGGCAGCAGGGGCGTTGCGTGGGAATTGTCATCCCGGGCAGGCGCCGGTCGCAGCCGATGCTGGTTGCACCAGCAAGGCCGGCAACGCAGCAGGGGCGGACAAGACCCGCGAAGCCGACCCGCAGGCATTGCCCAACGGCCTCTCATGCGGGCGCGGCGAGGAGGAGGCGGTTCACCTTCTCCATCTGGCGCGCGAGTTCGGCGAAGTCGCGGGCGAAGGCGTCGCGGGCGATGCCCTGGGTGGCGAGGAGGTCGCCGATCTCCCCGATGCTGCGTTTGCCGTCCACGCGCGAGAGGATGGCGGGCGCGAGCCGCGGCATGGCGACAGGGATGGTCACGCCGTCGAAGGTCACCGGCAGCACACCGCCGTTCCGCGACAGGCCATCGGCGAGCTTGTCGCCCTCCCATTCCCGGAGAATCGGGATGCGGGCGGGGTCGTCCCAGGGCGCGGCCTGCTCCGGCGTATCGGCGCGGGTCACGTAGACGACATGGATGCCCATGTTGCCCGTGATCGCCTCGGCCAGCGCCGCGCGCTCGATGGGCGAGAGCTTCGCTGTGATGGCGCGGAGGCGGGGGTCGGGGAGATAGACGTCGGGATCGTAGCGGATCGGCTCCACCCAGCAGATCACGCGGAGCCCGGCGGCGGTGATGAGCGCGTTGAAGCGGGTGGTGGTGTAGGCTTGGTCGCGCGGGTTCAGCAGCAGGTCGTACATCCCCGCGTCGCCGCCCGCGACGTGGTCGGTGATCCAGGGGTTCTTGCGCAGCCAGTTCGTCTCCGGCAGGTGCCGCCACAGCCGCTTGCAGACATCGAGCCGCAGCGCGGGGTCGGCGGGCATGCCCTCGGCGCTCTCGGCCGGCGCGATCAGGCGGAGCGCGTCCTGGACCATGTAGACGCCGGTACGGCCATGGGGGCCATAGACCATCAGCCCCATGCCGCCCCCGGGCGCGAGCACGGAGGCCAGCGCCTTCAGCCCCTCGAGCGGTTCGGGCATGTGGTGCAGCACGCCGCAGCAATCGATGTAGTCGAAGGGGCCGAGGCCGGCATTCGGCAATTCCAGGATCGAACCCTCGACGAAGCGGATGTTGTCGAGCTTGCGGACCTTCGCCCGCGCCTCCGCGACCTCGCGCGCCGTGCCGGAACGATCCAGCCAGGTGACGGCCCCTTCGCGCCCCGCCCAGGCCATGTGCTGGGCGAGCATCAGGGTCCCATCGCCCGATCCGCCGCCGGCCATGAGCGCGTTGAGCGGCCGCGAGGCCGGCCGCCGCGCCGAGAAAACCCAGTGGTCCACCTCCCGCAGATGGCTGGGGCTGCCGATGATCAGGCGCTTGGCGTCGTCCCGCGGGTCGCGCCTGGGGTAGGGGTAGGATTCGTATTGGCGGGCCAGCGCCTTGTCGGCGAGGTCCCCGGGCCTGGGCGTCGTCATGGGTCGTTGCATAGAGCGCCCGCGCCGATCAGGCCACATCCCGGGGGCAACGACGTTGCTCCCGATGCCCCCGTGGTTGCCCCGGGGCGCCGGGGTTCGTATCTAGGCGGCGCATGCGCCTTCTCCCCATCCTCGTCGCAGCCCTGGTCGCGGGCGCGACCCTGCCATCCGTGGCCCAGACGGCACGCCCGCAGCCCGCGAGCCCGACCCGCATCGGCGTGTTCGGCAGCTGGACCGCGGCCTGGTACCGGGATGGGCAGACGAAGGTCTGCTATGCCTTCACCCGTGCGACGCGCAGCCAGCCCGCGCGCGAGAATGTCATCATGACGGTGACCCATCGCGGCACGAGCCGGGACGAGGTGGCCGTGGTGCCGCGCTACAACTATCCGCGGGGCGCGCCTGACGTGGTGGTGACGATTGGCGGCACCGAGCTGCCCTTCTATGTCGGCCCGGCCTCTGCCCAGGCGCGGGACCGCCGCGCCGCCATCAACGCGTTGCGGACGGGGCGGGAGGCAGTGGCGCGCGGCAGCCATCCGTCGCGCATGCCCGCGATCGATCATTTCAACCTCGCGGGCTTCGCGGCGGCCTATGACGCGATCAACCGTGAATGCCCGCCTGGCGGCGCGCCGGCGCCGCGGCGATGAACGACGCGGCGGAGCTGAACGAGACCGAGCGCACGCGCATCCTGGCGAAGGCCGCGCTGTTCTCGCCCCCCGACATTGCCCTGCCCGACGGGCGGCGCGACCTGGTGGGACTGTCGCGGGATGAGCTTGCGGCCGAGATGGTCGCGATCGGCGAGAAGCCGTTCCGCGCCAAGCAGCTCTGGCACTGGATCTACCATCAGGGCGAGACGGACTTCTCGCGCATGACCACCATCGCGAAGCCGATGCAGGCGCGGCTCGCTGCGACGTTCGCCGTCGCGCGCCCGGAAATCGCGACCGAGCAGACGAGTGCCGACGGCACGCGCAAATGGCTGCTGCGCTTCCGCGACCAGCAGCAGGTCGAGACGGTCTACATCCCCGAGGAGGATCGCGGCGCGGTCTGCATCTCGACCCAGGTGGGCTGCACGCTCTCCTGCCGCTTCTGCCACACGGGGACGCAGAAGCTGGTGCGCAACCTTTCCGCCGCAGAGATCGTCGGCCAGTTCATGGCGGCGCGCGATTCCTACGGCGAATGGCCGACGCCCAAGGACGAGGCGCCGCGGCTGCTCTCCAACATCGTCGTCATGGGCATGGGCGAGCCGCTGTATAACTACGAGGCCGTCGCCAAGGCGCTGCGCATCATCATGGACCATGAGGGCATCGGGCTCTCGCGCCGGCGCATCACGCTCAGCACGTCAGGCGTCGTGCCCATGATGGACCGTTGCGGCGCGGAGCTGGGCGTGAACCTGGCCGTGTCGCTGCACGCCGTGCGCGACGACCTGCGCGACGAGATCGTGCCGCTGAACCGGAAGTATCCGATCAAGGAATTGCTCGATGCGTGCCGGCGCTATCCGCGCTCGTCCAATGCGCGGCGCATCACCTTCGAGTACATCATGCTGCGCGGCGTGAACGATACCGAGGCTGACGCGCGCGAGCTGGTGCGCCTGCTGCGCGGCATCCCGGCGAAGGTGAACCTCATCCCCTTCAATCCCTGGCCCGGCAGCCCCTACCAGACCTCGAGGCCCGAAGCGATCCGCGCCTTCGCCGAAATTGTGAACGCAGCGGGGTATTCGAGCCCGATCCGCCGGCCGCGTGGCCGCGACATCCTGGCCGCGTGCGGGCAACTGAAGACCGAGAGCGAGCGGCGGAAGAAGAGCGAAGCCGCCTGACGCACCGCCGTCCGGACCCTGGCCGCGCAGATGCATTCCCTGACTTGGGTATGTTTGATTTGCCGCAAGTACACATGCCTGCAGATGCTGCACATTCGCTTTGAGGCGGGCGGGATGATCGCGAGATCAGGCCGTTCCGGCAATTGGATCGGGATGAAGCGGCCATGGACGGCATCGCGAGCCTGCACTACCGGCAGCCCAAGCGCGCGCCTCTGACCGAGACCGAGGCGCGCGAGGTCGAGTTCATCTTCGGCGGCCTGCACTGGCGTGCCGAGCGCCTGATCGAGGCGGTGTTCGCCAATGCCGGATACCGCGCGCGCGCGCTGCCGACCGCGACGCGGCAGGATCTGCTGACGGGGCGCGAGCTCGCGGATATCGGTCAGTGCTGCCCGACCTCCTTCACGACCGGAAACCTCGCCAATTTCCTGAAGAGCGAATCCGAGCGGATCGGCGCCGAAGAGGTGGTGAAGCGCTACGTGTACTTCACCTGCGGGTCCTGCGGCGCCTGCCGGTTCGGCCAGTATCATCAGAGCTACGATCTGGCGCTCGCCAATCTCGGTCTCGAGCGCTTCCGCATGATGATCCTGGACCAGAACCCGTTGGCCCAGGGCGAGGGCGGGCCCGGTGCCTTCCGCATCGACATGCCGATCGCGATCGGGGCCGTGTGGGGCGCGATCTGTGGCGACCTGATCCAGGGCCTGGAATATCGCATCCGTCCCTTCGAGGTGGAGCCCGGCGCCACCGACCGGGCCGCGCGCCAGGCCGTGGATCTCCTCGTCGATGCTTTCCGCAACCGCCCGAAGCGCGGCAAGCGCTGGGGCAGCCTCGCCTGGCACGTGGCCTCCCCCTATTTCGCCGATGCGATGCGCCAGGCCCGCACCTTCTTCGACGGAATCCAGGTGGATCGCCTGCGGCCCAAGCCTGTCGTGCAGATCACCGGCGAGTTCTATCTGCATTCGGTCGAGGGCGACCCCAACTACAACATGCATGCCTGGTTGGAATCCGAGGGCGCCGAGGTCACTCCCGCGACCATCGCGCTCTGGATGGACTACCTGATCCGCTGGGCGAAACAGGAGATCGAGGATCGCCGCGCGACGCTGCCCGACGCGAAGCGCCGCATGCTGCTCGCGCGCGCCACCGGGGCGATGCTGCATTTCACGCACAACCGGTTGCGGCGCGCGCTGAACAACATGCCGGATGCGCTGCCGGACCAGGAGGAAATCCGGAGCCTGGCCGCACCCTATTACCACCGGCACATGTCCGGCGGTGAAGGGGACATGCTGATCGGCAAGGCACTCTACGCCCATATCCACAAGCACGCGCACATGGTCTGCGAGTTGTCGCCCTATGGCTGCCTGCCCAACACGATGAGCGTCGGCGCCATGGCCAATGCGCTCGGCAAGCATCCCGACCTGCTCTATGCGCCGATCGAGGTGAAGGGCGATGCCGAGATCCATGCGCTCTCGCGCTGCCAGATGATCCTGACGGAAGCGAAGAAGCGCGCCGCGGCAGAGTTCGACAAGGCGCTGAAGACCGCGGGCATGACGCTGGAGCAGGCGCGCGAGCGCGCGGCGAATGATCCCAATCTGCGCCGGGCGACTTGGCGCGTGCCGCATCTGGGCGTCGCCGGCACGGCGGCCAACGCGGTGTTGCACATGGCCGGCCGGAGGGTCACGGCATGATCGCGGTCGGCATCGATGTCGGCTCGACCACCGTCAAGGCGATGGCGCGGGACGGCGAGCGCGTGCTCTGGCGCGACTACCAGCGCCACAACACGCACCAGGCCGAGAAGGTGCTGGAGTTCCTCGGCCGCATGCAGGCCGAATGCGGCCTCGCACCTGGCCAGGCGCGGATTTTCTTTACGGGCTCCGGCGCCGGGCTGATCGC
>JAYRQX010000448.1:0-4652 GCA_041910415.1 Acetobacteraceae bacterium
ATCGCCCAGGCCCTGCAGCTCGCGCACGCGCAGAAGACGCCCGCGGTGCTGGCCACGACGACGCGCGACGCGCTCGCGGCGCTCGGCCGCGCCGGGATCCTGACACCGGCCGAAACCGAGGCGACCGTCGCGGCCGACCGGCTCTGGCGCACGGTCACGGGGCTGCTGCGGCTGACCGTCGGGCGGTGGAAGGAGGAAAGCCTTCCCGGGCCGGCCGCCGATGCCCTGCTTGCCGCGCTCGGCGCCGTGCTGCCGGACCCGCCCCGGGACATCGTCGCGCTTCGCGCCAGGATGGACCTTGTCGCCGCCGAAACGCGGCGCATCTTCGAAGCGCGGATCGGGCGCATCGACGGCGCGCTGGATAGCGGGGGATCATGATGGCCGAGATGGTCGAGGGCGCGAAGGCGCCGGCATTCAAGCTGCAGGCGAGCGGCGGGCGCGAGGTGAGCCTCGCCGCCATGAAGGGCAGGCCTTTCGTCCTCTATTTCTATCCGAAGGCCAGCACGCCCGGATGCACGACCGAGGCCTGCGCCTTCCAGGAGGCCCTGCCAGGCCTTGGCAAGATGGGGCTCGAGGTCATCGGCGTTTCGCCCGACAGGATCCCGCCGATCGAGAAGTTCGCCACGAAATACGGCCTCACCTTCCCCCTCGCCTCGGACGAGGACCACAAGGTGGCCGAGGCCTATGGCGTGTGGAAGCTGAAGACCTTCATGGGACGGAAGTTCATGGGGGTGGAGCGCTCGACCTTCCTGATCGGCAAGGATGGCAGGATCGCGAAGGCCTGGCGTGGCGTGAAGGTCGCGGGGCATGCGGCCGAAGTGGCAGCCGCCGCCAAGGCGCTCTGATCCCTGCGGCACGAGGCTTTGACTCGTGCCGAGGCGGCGAATGCCGCCCGCCGGTGGTCCGGCGAGCCAAGCAAACCGGAGGTTTGCGCCCGGCGCATGAGGGTCAGCAAAGATGAATACCAACGGTCGAAGCATTCGGCCGTTGGTATGACGCCCCGCGGGGTCAGTGCGCGTTCGGTGCCGGCGTGTCGTCGCGGAGCCGGGCGAAGACCTGCTCGGCTTCCTTGAACACCTCCTCGGCCTTCGATTTCCGTTCGGGATCGGCGTAGCGGTCCGGATGGAAGCGAAGGCGGAAGGCGCGCTGCGCGGCCTCGATCATCCAATCCGGCGCGCTGGGGGCCAGGTGGACCCGTTCATGGGCGCCGTTCACGGCGTGCTTCGCGGCCTCGGCGCTCAGTGCGGCGGCCTTGCGCTCGGCGTCCGAGGCGCGCGCCTCGGCCTCTCGTGCGCGGCGTTCGGCCAGCGCCAGGCGGTCACGGACATCGCGCAACTCCAGGGCCATGGCCTCAAGCCTCTGGGCCAGGTCGGGCGAGGCGCTCGCCTCGTCGTCATCGAAGATTCCGAGGGCGGCCAGCAGGCCGTCGATGCGGGTCGCGAGCTCGTCGCCGGCGGGAACCGCGCGGCGGATCGCCTCCTCGCGGATCGCCATCAGCAGCCCGACGTCTTCCCGGTGCTCTTCCGCATGGGCCGTAAGCCGGCTCATCGGCCAGTCCAACCAGGCTTGGCGCTTGCCCTTCATCGTTTGATGTTGCCCTAGCCGGGGCGCGCCGGGTATGTCCGGCCGCCGATCACGCGTTCGCGAGGGAATTTGCACCAGTGCCATAGGCGGAATCCAGCACCCATCGGTTGTAATTTCAAAATCTAGCCGGTTTCAGAAAAATTCGACATCACCGGCTCCTCGCCGCCAAGGATCCGCGCGAAGGCCTCCTCCGCGACCTTGAATCGTTCCTCGGCCACGGCCCGGGCGGCCCCCATATGGCGATCCGGGTGGTAGTGGTGACGGAAGGCCCGCCGCGCCGCCAGCACGAGCCACTCGGGCGCACCCGGCGCGAGCCAGAGGGCCGCGTGCGGCGTTTCGGCCCTGCCCTCCGTCCCGACCGGCTGGCCCGAGGTCAGCCGGCGCCGCAGTTCCTCGACCTCCCGCGTCGCGACCGCCAGGCGGCGCCGCAGGGCGATCTCCCCGAGATCCGCGCCCCAGGGCCGTGTCGTGGCGGGGCCCGCCTCCCCCGGGGCTTCGAGCCGGCGTTGCAGGGCGCGGGCATCCCGTCCCGGGCGGCAGGTGAGTTCTTGGCGCAGTTGCGCCAGCACTTCCCTGTGGCCCGCATGCTTGCGCGCATGCTCGGCGAGTTGCTCGATCGGCCATTCGAGAAAGGGACGATGGTGGGACATCCTGCCGTCTGATCGCTGCTGACTTGGCGCATCTCGCATGTGACCGGTTAATCTTCCTTTGATTCGCGGCCGGGCCGGCCGCCGCAGTGGGGGGATTGCAGGGCATGGCGGTGGGGATGGGCCTGGGGGCGAGGCTCCGCGCGCTCGACGCCATGACGTGGCTGCGGCCCGACCTGGCGCGCGCCGCCGCCTGGGGGCTGCTGGCCGGGCTCGCGCTGGTGCCGCTGGGCTGGATCCTGCTCGCCGAGGACGGGATCCGGCACACCGGCGTGCCGCTGGCCGCCGACTTCACGGCCTTCTGGAGCGCGGCGCGGGAAGCGCTCGGCGGCCGGGCCGCCTCGGCCTATGGCCCCGAGGTGCTGCATGCGGCGCAGATCGCGGCCTTCGGCGGGCGGGATTTCGGCTATCTCGGCTTCTTCTACCCGCCGACCTTCCTGCTGGCCGTGACGCCGCTCGGGCTGTTGTCGCGGGAGGCGGCCGCGCTGGTCTTCCTGGCCGTGACGGGCGCGGCCTATGTCGTCGCGGTGCGGCCGCTGTTGCCGCGCGGTGCGCCCGTGGCGGTGCTGCTGGCCTTCCCCGCGGTGCTCGTCTGCCTGGACTACGGCCAGAACGGGCTGCTCAGCGCGGCGCTGCTCGGCGGCGCCGTGGTCGCGTTGGAACGGCGGCCGGTGCTGGCCGGCATGTGCTTCGGGCTTCTCACCTACAAGCCGCAGCTGGGGCCGCTGATCCCGGTCGCCCTCGCCGTCGCCGGGCGCTGGCGCTGCTTCGCGGCGGCCACGGCGACGGCGGTGATCTTCGCCGCCCTCGCGACCCTCGCCTTCGGTATCCCGGTGTGGTCGGCCTTCCTCGGCAGCACGGCGCTCGCGCGCGAGCACCTGGAAGGCCTGCCCGACTACACGCGCTTCGCGAGCCTCTTCGCCGTGGCGCGGCTCGCGGGCCTGGCACCGCTGCCGGCCCATGCGGTGCAGATCCTGTTCTCGACATTGCCGGCGCTTGCGGCTGTCATCGCCGTCGCGCGGCGCCAGCCCGGCGGTACGGCGGAAGGCGCGGTGCTGGTCGCCGCCATCCCCTTCGCCATGCCCTTCTTCTACGAATACGAGGTCGCGATGCTCGCCATCCCCATGGCCTGGCTGCTGGCCGAGGGCGTGCGGACGGGTTTCCGGCCCGGCGAGAAATCGGCGCTCTTCTTCGTCTTCCTCTCCCCGCTGCTGAGCGCGCTGCCGAACATCGTGGGCAATCTGCTCGCAATCGCGGCGCAGGCCGGCTTGCTTGCCCTGGTGACGCGGCGCGCGATGGAAGGCAGGGTGGGGGGATGAGAACGTCCCGACGCGCAACGATCGCGCTCAGCCTCGCGCTGCCCTCCCTCGCCCGCGCCCAGGGCACCTTCCCCAGTCGCCCGGTGCGCATCGTCGTGCCCTTCCCGCCCGGCGGGTCCAACGACACGGTCGCGCGCCCCGTCGCCGAGCGGATGCAGGCGCGGCTCGGCCAGCCCGTGGTGATCGAGAACCGCGGCGGCGCGGCGGGCGCGATCGGCGCCGGCCAGGTCGCGACGGCAGCGCCGGATGGCTACACACTGATGGTGACGTCGAGCTCCTTCTTCACCTCATCCATCTTGCAGCGCGTGAGCTGGACGGTGGAGGGGAATTTCGAACCCATCGCCATGCTGGCGCGCGCGCCCTTCTTCATCATCGTGCGCGACGATTTCCCCGCGCGCAGCGTGCAGGACCTGGTGCGCATGGCGCGGGAACGGCCGGGCAGCATCGACTACGGCACCTCGGGCGCCGGCGGGATCAATCACTTCATCACCGAGTATTTTTGTCTCCGCGCCGACATCCGCATGAACCACGTGCCGTACCGCGGCACCGGGCCTGCGGTCGCCGATCTCGTCGCGGGGCATATCGCGCTGATGATCACGACCATGGCGAGCGCCTCCGGCGTGGTGCGCGACGGGCGCGTGCGCATCCTCGCCTACACCGCACCGGGTGCGCCGGCGGGCAGCCCGCCGGCACCGACGGTGCGCGAGGCCGGCATCGACTACGAGACGGATATCGTCTGGGGCCTCTATGGCCCGAAGGGCATGCCGCGGCCGATCATCGAGACGCTGAACGCGGCGGCGAATGCGGCACTCGCCGATCCGGCGGTGGGACGACTGATGGAGGCCGAAGGCGCCCGCCCCACACCGGGCACGCCGGAGCAATTCGCGGAGCGCATCGGCATCGAGATGGCGCGCTGGCGCGAGGTGGCGCGGCTGGCGGACATCCGCGCCGAATAGTCATATCAACGGCCGAATGCTTCGACCGTTGGTATTCATCTTTGCTGACCCTCATGCGCCGGGCGCAAACCTCCGGTTTGCTTGGCTCGCCGGACCGTCATGCCGAAGGCATGCTGTCCGCATGACCGGCGGATCGGCACAGCCGA
>JAYRQX010000449.1:0-4800 GCA_041910415.1 Acetobacteraceae bacterium
CGCCGGCCGCCTCAGCCGCCGACAGGGGGCGACTCGCGGGCGGGAAGCGTCATGCGCGTCGGGCTCCCGGCCGCGGCACCGGCCTCGGCTGCGCCGGTCGCCGGCGCGCCGTCGAAGAGCTGGATCGGCGCGCCCGGCATCACCGTGGAGATGGCGTGCTTGTAGACGAGCTGCGTATGGCCGTCGCGGCGGAGCAGCACGGAGAAATTGTCGAACCAGGTGATGATGCCCTGCAGCTTCACGCCGTTGACAAGGAAGATCGTCACGGGCGTCTTGCTCTTGCGGACATGGTTCAGGAACACGTCCTGCACGTTCTGGGACTTCTCGGCGGCCATCGGCGCGTCCTTCTTGTTCTTGGCCGCGACATGTGCCGCAGCCTTCGACGGCCATCGGCCGCTCTGTGTTGCCCGGTGCGGCTATCGCCGCGGTTCGTTAGGGCGACGCGGCAATCAGCCCCTGCCCCCTGCTTCCCCATTGTGGCAGCCTGCGCCGCCGCGGCCAAGCGCCCGCAGCGCCGCGGCGAGTTCCAGCGCATCACGGAAGGCGAGATCAGGCGCGGCATTCATGACGCCACCGTCATGCGCCGCATCGCCCACCAGCACGGCGAGACACCCCGCGCGCCGCGCGGCCTGCATGTCGAGCGCAGTGTCGCCGACGTACCAGACGGCGCGCGTGGGCGCGATGCCGATCGGGCGCAGCGCGAGCAGAATGGCCGCGGGATCGGGCTTGTCGGCTTCGGCATCTCCTGCTCCCACCAGGGCGGCGAAGTGCGGCGCCCAGCCGAGATGTGCGGCTTCCGCGCGCAGCAGCGGCCCCTGCTTGTTGCTGACGACAGCGGCGGGGCCGAGGGACGCGGCGGCGCGGACGGCCGCGAAGGCGCCGGGCATGGGCTTCAGCACCTGAAGATGCGTGGCGCGGACGGCGGCATAAAAAATTTCGCGAGCACGCTCCCATTCCGCCCCGAACAGTTCGGGAAAGGATTCGCGGAGCGAGCGGCGCACATTGGCAAGCACCTGCTCATGCGACCATTCGGGCAGGCTGAAGGCGCGGAACGCGGCATTGAGCCCGGCCTGGATGGCGGCCCAGCCATCCACCAGCGTGTTGTCCCAGTCGAAGAGGATCGCGTCGGGGCGTGCGGGAAGCGTGCTCACGCCGCGTTCTTGAGGCCGCCCTTCACGTGCCGTGCAAAAATGTCGAACAATTTGCGGACAATGGGACCAACCTTGCCGTCGCCCACCGGCGCCCCGTCGAGCTTCGTGATCGGCTTCACGAAGGAGGTGGCGGAGGTGATGAAGGCTTCGCGCGCGCGTTTCAGCTCGTCCATCGAGAAGGCGCGCTCCTCAAAGGCGATGCCGGCCTGCTGGAGTTCGGCCATCAGCGCGCCCCGCGTGCAGCCGGGGAGGATGACGTGGTCGAGGTGGCGCGTGCGGATGACGCCCTGTTCGTCCACGATCCAGAAGCTGGTCGCGGCGCCCTCGTTCACCATGCCCGTGCGCTCGTCGAACAGGATCGCCTCGATGGCGCCCTGCTCGCGCGCGGCCTGGCGGGCCAGGCAGTTGGGCAGCAGGTTCACGGTCTTGATGTCGCAGCGCGCCCAGCGGAGATCGGGGTGGGTGATCGCCGCGGCCGCCCATCTGTCCACATCCGTCGGGTAGGGCGGGATGCGCTTGACGGTGACGACGATGGCCGGCGGCACGGGCTTGGACGGGAAGACATGGTCCCGCCGCGCGACGCCGCGCGTCACCTGCATGTAGAGCAGGCCCTCGGTCACGCGGTTGCGCCGCGCGACTTCCCGCAGCACGAGCCTGAGCGCGGCACGCGACATCGGCATGGCGAGCTTCATCTCGCGCAATGACCGCTCCAGCCGGTCGAGATGCCGGTCCTCGTCCACGAAGCGGCCCTCATAGAGATGCACCACCTCGTAGACGCCGTCGCCGAACTGGTAGCCGCGGTCCTCGATGTTCACCGCGGCCTCACTCTGCGGCTGGTAGTGGCCGTTGACATAGGCGATGCGGGACATGGCGGGCCTTCCGTTCGTTCAGGTGCCGGTGGCGGCGGAAGGCGCCTGGGCGGCAAGCCGGTCCTCGGCCTGCACGCCGAGGAATTTCAGCTTCCGGTGCAGCGCGCTGCGCTCCATGCCGACGAAATTCGCGGTGCGGCTGATGTTGCCGCCGAAGCGGAGCAGCTGCGCTTCCAGATACTGCCGCTCGAACAGCTCGCGCGCCTCGCGCAGCGGCAGGGTCATGATCTCGGAGGAGCGGTCGAGGCGCACCACGGCGGGGGCCACCGAGCCGATCTGAGGGGGCAGCATCTCCGCGCGGATCATGTCGCGCGCCTCGCCCGGGGCCATGATGAGCAGCCAGTCCACGAGGTTGCGCAGCTCGCGCACATTGCCCGGCCATTCATAGGCCTGCATGGCGGCGAGCGCGTCTTCCCCGATGTCGCGCTTCGGCATGCCGGTGGTCTCGGCCGAGCGCGCGACGAAGTGGCGCGCGAGCGCGGGCACGTCTTCCCGCCGCTCCCGCAGCGCCGGCACCTTCAGCGGCACGACGGCGAGGCGGTAGTAGAGATCCTCGCGGAAGCGCCCCGCCTGGATCTCCGACTGCAGGTCGCGGTTCGTCGTGGAGAGCACGCGCACATCCACCTTGACCCGCGTGCCGCCGCCGACGCGTTCGAAGCCCTGCTCCTGCAGGGCGCGCACGATCTTCCCTTGCGTCTCCAGCGGCATGTCCGCGACTTCGTCGAGCAGCAGCGTGCCGCCATGGGCGCGTTCCAGAACGCCGGCGCGCCGCGGCTGGGCGAGCGGGTCGGGGCCTGGCTCGACGCCGAAGAGCTCTTCCTCGAAGCGCGCGGGGTTCAGGGTCGCGCAGTTCAGGATGATGAAGGGGCCGTCGACGCGCTTCGACCGCGCATGGATCATGCGCGCGGCGACCTCCTTGCCGGCGCCGGCGGGGCCGGTGATGAGCACGCGCGAGCCGGTCGGCGCCACCTTCTCGATCGCGCCGCGCAACTGGCCGAGCTGGCCCGATCCGCCGATCAGCTCCGTCTCCGGCCCCGCGCGCAGCCTGAGCTCGCTGTTCTCGCGCCGGAGCCGCGCGGCTTCCAGCGCGCGCGCCACGATCAGCAGCAGGCGGTCCGAGGTGAAGGGCTTCTCGATGAAGTCGTAGGCGCCGTTCTGGATGGCGCGGACCGCGGTTTCGATGGTGCCGTGGCCGGAGAACATGATGACGGGAACCTGCGGCTCCTCGCCCACCATCTGCTCGAGGATGCCGAGGCCGTCGAGGCGCGAGTTCTGCAGCCAGATGTCGAGGATGACGAGCGAGGGCCGCCGTGCACGGAAGGCCGCGAGCGCCTGGTCGCTGTTGGCGGCCTGGCGCGTCTCGAACCCCTCATCCGTCAGGATGCCCTCGACCAGGGCACGGATGTCGGGCTCGTCGTCCACGATCAGGATCTCATGCGCCATGCGCGATCCTCTGCACCTGCTCCGCTCCTGCTTCCTGTTCCCTGACGCCGTCGGTCTTCAGCGGCAGGACCAGCACGGCCCGGGCGCCGGGGCCCGCCGCGCGGTCCTCCAGCACCAGCCTTCCGCCGTGGTCCTCCATGATCTTCTTCACGATGGCAAGCCCGAGGCCCGTTCCCTTTGTCTTGTGCGTGACATAGGGCTCGGCCAGGCGCTCCCGTGCCTCGCCCTGCGGCAGCCCGATTCCGTCATCTTCCACCACGATGCGGGCGGTGTCATCGCCTGTCTCGATCGCGAGCAGGATATGGCCGCCGGGCGCTTCATCCCCGGGCCGTTCCCGCATGGAAATGGCGTCCGCGGCGTTCTGCAGCAGGTTGGTGAGCGCCTGGCCGATCAGGCGGCGATCGCAGGGGGCGAGCAGGGGCGACTCGGGGAAGACGGTCTCGTAGGCGATCTCGGCATGGGCGTTGCGCTGGAGCACCAGCGCGTCGTGGGCCACGGCCCCGAGATCCTCCGGCTTGATGACCGGCTGCGGCATGCGGGCAAACGCAGAAAACTCGTCCACCATGCGCCCGATGTCGCCGACCTGGCGGACGATGGTGTCCGTGCATTGGCGGAAGGTCTCGGGGTCCGAACTGATCTCCTTCAGATATTTGCGCTTCAACCGCTCGGCGCTGAGCTGGATCGGCGTCAGCGGGTTCTTGATCTCATGCGCGATGCGCCGCGCGATGTCGGCCCAGGCTGCCTTGCGCTGGGCGGAGAGAAGCTCCGTGATGTCGTCGAAGGTGAGCACGTAGCCCACGACGCTGCGCGCATCCCCGTTCCCCTGCAACTCCGCGCCGAGGCGGGCGAGCAGCGTGCGGCGGGCATTGGGCGGACCGATGCGGATCTCCTCCATCTGCGCGCGTTCGGGCTGCTGGCGGATGGCGTCGAGCAGCGGCGCGAATTCCGGCGCGACGCGCTCGATCGGCAGGCCGATCGCGGCATCGAGGTCAAGGCCGAGCAGCGCCGAGGCCGAGCGGTTCGGCAGGTTGACCCGCCCTTCCGCATCCAGCCCGACCACGCCCGCCGAGACGCCGGAGAGCACGGTTTCCGTGAAGCGCCGGCGCTCATCGATCTGGCGATAGGCCTCCATCAGCTCGCCGCGCTGCGCGCCGAGCTGGCTCGTCATGCGGTTGAAGGCGCGGATGAGGGAGGCGATCTCGTCATCCGCCCTGCCCTCCTCGAGCACGGCCGTGACCGGCACGGCGCCGGCCGCCGTGTGCAGGAGCAGGGGCACCGGGATCGCCAGCACCTGCCCCTGGTGCTGCCGCAGGCGGACCCGGCAGGCGGTGGCGTCC
>JAYRQX010000450.1:0-1954 GCA_041910415.1 Acetobacteraceae bacterium
GAGGCCAATGCCGAAATCCTCTACACGGCGGTGTTCATCCGCCAGTTCGCGACGCACGACCTCAAGGACAAGGTGATCGAGGACAGCGATGCGCGCCGCGTCGTCCAGCAGCGCAAGCCGCTCGGCGTGGTGGGCGCGATCATCCCGTGGAACGTGCCGATGCTGCTGATGGCGCTGAAGGTCGCGCCCGCGCTGGTCGCCGGCAATTCGGTCGTGGTGAAGTCGGCCGAGGAAGCCCCCCTCGCCGTGCTGCGCATCTGCGAAATCATGAACCGCGTCCTGCCGCCCGGCGTGTTCAACATGGTCTCCGGCTTCGGCCCGGAATGCGGCGCGCCGCTGGTCGAACACAGGCTGGTCCGCAAGGTGACCTTCACGGGCTCGGTCGAGACGGGCAAGATCGTCGCCAAGGCCGCGGCGGAGAAGCTCGTTCCCGTCACGCTGGAACTCGGCGGCAAGTCGCCGATGATCGTCTTCGCCGATTGCGACTTCGACAAGACGGTCTCCGGCGCGCTGACCTCCATGCGCTTCACGCGCCAAGGGCAGTCCTGCACGGCGGCGAGCCGCATCTATGTCGAGCGCCCGATCTTCCAGCGCTTCGTGGATGCCATGAAGTCCGCCGTGGACAGGATGGTGATGGGCGATCCGCTCGACGAGAAGACCGACATCGGCACGATCATCAGCGAAGGCCAGTTGTCGAAGGTGAAGGGCTTCATCGAGGAAGGCACGAAGACCAGGGGCGCCACGGCGCTGGTGTGCTCGGCGATGCCGTCCGATCCCGCGCTGAAGAAGGGGCTGTTCATCCAGCCCGTGATCTTCACCGGCCTCGGCGCGGACAGCCGCCTGGTGCGCGAGGAGATCTTCGGACCCGTCACGGTGATGGCGCCCTTCGACGATCCGGAAAGCGTGCTGGCCGAGGCGAATGACAGCGAGTACGGCCTGGCCGCCTCGCTGTGGACGAACAACCTCAAGGTGGGTCTTGATCTCGCGCACCGGCTGGAAGCGGGGCTGGTGCAGATCAACCAGAACCTCGTCGTGCAGGCGAACCTGTCCTATGGCGGCGTGAAGTCGAGCGGGCTGGGCAAGGAAGCGTCGCTCGAAGCGATGCTGGAGCACTTCACGCACAAGAAGACGATCATGGTGAACATAACCTGACCTCGGCGGCGCTGGGCACGCCAGCGCCGCCACCAGTCATCGGCGGGCGCCGACAGGCTTCGACCAGCCTGCGGCGTCCATCGCATGGCCGATATTCACCCCGCCGCACAACACGTCGCCGACGATCCGGTCGTAGCTGTGGTGATGCGGAATGACCGTGACGCGGAAGCCGCATCGCCGCAGCATGGCATCCAGCGCCCCGCGCGCCTCGTAGTAGCGCGCCTCGCCCCGTTCCGGCGTATCCACGCCCCGCACGCGAATGCGCACATCGCCACCCGGCGTGCAGCCCGCGCTGAAGGTATCGCCATCCGTCAGATGGGTGACGGCGCAGCGCATCTCCGCAGGCTGCAACGTCCTGGGCGGTTCGCGCCACTCCCCATCCGAGATCCCGCCAGACGGTGCGGATCCCGGCACTGGCCGCGGCGGTGAGCCGTAGATCACGACAGGCAATCGCGTGCCGCTGCCGAAGACCGACGTCACCAGCCGGGCAAGCCGTGTGCGCGAGGGATCGCCCTGGAACGCGAGGAAAAAGCCGAACGCGATCGACAGCGCAGCACCGGCAATCACGAAGCGCCTCATGGCGCCACCCTGATGGACTGCGCGGAAATGATGCAGGCCGAACCCGCGACAAAAGAAGCCGCCGGATCGCTCCGGCGGCCTTTCCTCATGCGCGCGAGGATGCGCCCCTCACCGCCGGCAATGCGACGCGTTGGTGTTGCTCACCGCCGTCACGCGCCCGCCCGATGACACCACGCGCAGGCAGCGGTCGGTGTGGGTGTTCTTCCAGTAGGTCGTGCCGCCC
>JAYRQX010000451.1:0-7730 GCA_041910415.1 Acetobacteraceae bacterium
ACCTCCTGCACCAGCCCGTCCGTGCTCCAGGGCCGCTGCCGGCCCTGCGTCTGGTTCAGCACGGAGGCGCGCACGCGCGTCAGCATCAGCCGCACATCCAGGGCGGGCGTCGCCATGTGCTCGACGAGCGCACTCGCGAAGGGGCTGTTGCGGCCGGCGCCATCGAGCGCGACCGAGCCCGGATCCGTCGAATAGACCAGCAGCGTGCCGGGGTCGGCGTTCTCCACCCGCGCCAGGCCGCGGCCGGCGCTGCGCGTCGCGGTCTGGCCGCGCATCTGTGCCGCCAGCGGATTGTCCCGGCACGCATCGAGGATGATGATGCGCGAGACCGCGCCGTCGAGGCGTTCGAGCACGCGCGAGAGCGCGATCGCCTCCTCGTCCACGTCGCGGATGTCGGCCAGCCGCGCGTCGATGGGCACCAGGAAATTCTCGCCGGAAACCCCGCGCGGCAATTGCATGCCGTGCCCCGCGTAGAACAACAGCGCCACGGACGCGCCCTGGGCGCGTTCGCCGAAGTCGCGGATGGCACGGTTCATGGCGGCGCGGTCGAGGTCGCGCGCGACCGTCACCGCAAAGCCCATGCCTTCCAGGATCCGGCCCACATCCTCGGCATCGTTGCCGGGATTGGGCAGGACCTGCGTGTTCCGGTAGGCGGCGTTGCCGATCACCAGCGCGACGCGCGGGCCGGAGGCGGGCGCCGGCTGCTGCGCGAGCGCGGAGAGCGGCGCCAGCAGCGCGGCAAGCATCAGCAGCAGGATCGGTCGCAGGGAGATCATCGGGGGATACGACATGGTCTGCTCCAATCTAGTGCGTCAGGGCACTGCCGGAGAAGGGAAACTCATCCCAGAAGGCCGCCATCCGACATCGGCTGTCCATGAACTGCTTCAGCGCCAGGTTGTCCCGGGCTGCCAGGCGGCATCGGCCCAGCAATATCCGGCGCGCCCGGGGTCGGTCGCGGCGGCCAGGCCGGGCGTCAGTACGTTGTCGTTGCTGCCGATCGCGGTCCCGTTCCGCAACCGGATCAGCGGCCATGTCCGTGGGTCGTTGCTGTTCCCCAGGGAGCGGGCCGGAGGCACCTGTCGGGGCCGCGCCTGGCACGCTACAGCTTGCACAACGGAGATCCTGTCCATGACCCGACGGAACAAGGCGGCGCTGATCACCGGCGCCGGACGCAATATCGGCCGCGCCGTGGCGCTGGGCCTGGCCGCCGATGGCTTTCACGTGGTCATCAACGGATCGAAGGACCGCGCGGCCTGCGAGGCCGTGGCGAAGGAAGCGGAAGCCCTGGGCGTCGAGGCCCTGGTCGCCATGGGCGATGTCGGCCGGCCCGAGGATTGCGCACGCATCGCATCCGACGCGATCGCCCGCTTCGGCGCGGTGGACGTGCTGGTGAACAACGCGGCGCTGCGTCCGTCCGGCGCCTTCCTGGAGATGAGCGACGCGGCGTTCCGGCGCGTGATCGCGGTGGATCTGGACGCTGCCGTGTGGCTCTCCCGCGCCTGCCTGCCAGCCATGCTCGCGCGCGGCTGGGGCCGGGTCGTCAATTTCACCGGCATGAATGCGATCCATGGTTATTCGGGGCGCGCCCCGGTCTCGGTCGCCAAGCATGGCGTGTGGGGGCTGACCAAGGCGCTCGCCAAGGAGTTCGGGCCGAAGGGGATCACGGTGAACGCCATCTCGCCGGGGCCGATCGCGGGCGACGACGACGACGCAGCGTCGCGCCACCATCGGGAGGAGCTGGTCAAGCGCGTGCCGGTCGGACGCATGGGCGCGCCGGAGGAGGTCGCGGCGGTCGCGCGCATGCTGGTCTCCGCTGCAGGGGCCTTTGTGAATGGCCAGATGCTGCAGGTGAACGGCGGCGCGGAGACGTGATTCGGCCACCTCCTCCCCCAACCAACGCGCAACGCAACGTCCCGGATCGCCATGCCTGACACTTCGCCCGCCCCGCTCGATGCGCTGATCATCGGCGCCGGTTTCGCCGGCCTCTACCAGTTGCACGCGCTGCGCGACCGGCTGGGGATGCGCGCGCTGGTGCTGGAGCAGGCCGATGGCGTGGGCGGGACCTGGTACTGGAACCGCTACCCCGGGGCGCGCTGCGATTCCGAAAGCCATTCCTACTGCTACGGCTTCTCCGAGGCGATCTGGCGCGAATGGGAATGGACCGAGCGCTATCCGGGCCATGCCGAGATTCGCCGCTACCTGAACTTCGTCGCCGACAGGCTGGACCTGAAACGCGACATCCGCCTGAACGCGCGCGTCACCGCCTGCCGCTACGACGCGGACGCGAATCTGTGGCACGCGACGACGGAGGGCGGCGATACCTTCGCGGCACGCTTGCTGATCACCGCGGTCGGCTGCCTGTCCACGGCGAACATCCCGAAGATCCCGGGCATCGAGGAGTTCGCAGGCGATTGGTACCACACCGGCTCCTGGCCGCATGAGGGCGTGGATTTTACGGGCAAGCGCGTCGGCCAGATCGGCACCGGCTCCACCGGCATCCAGGCCGCGCCCGTCATCGCCGCCCAGGCAAAGCACCTGACCGTCTTCCAGCGCACGGCCAACTACTCCGTCCCCGCGCGCAACAGGCCATTGACGCCGGAATTCAAGGCCTGGGTGAAGGACAACCACGCCGCGCTCCGCGGCATCATGCTCGGCAACCTCAACGGCCACGCCTTCACGATCGACGACCGCTCCGTCCACGATGTGGATGAGGAGGAGCTGGGCGCGATTCTCGAACGCCAATGGACGGATGGCGGGCTGCGCTTCCGCGCCGCCTTCCGCGACGTGCTGACGGACCAGGCCGCGAACGACAAGCTCGCGGCCTTCCTCAAGGAGAAGATCCGCGGGGTGGTGAAGGACCCACGCACCGCCGCGCTGCTCTCCGATATCGACCACCCCTATGCGGCCAAGCGCCCGCCCATCGACACCGACTATTTCGAGACCTTCAATCGTGCCAATGTCACGCTGGTGGACGTGCGCTCGGACCCGATCGCGCGCATCACGCCGACCGGCATCACGCTGCGCAGCGGCGCTGAGCATGCGCTCGACATCATCGTCTTCGCGACCGGCTTCGATGCCATGACCGGCCCGCTGCTGAAGCTGAACATCACCGGCGCAGGCGGACGCACGCTCGCGCAGGAATGGGAGGCCGGCCCGCGCACGCAGCTCGGCGTCATGGTAGAGCACCTCCCGAACCTCTTCACCATCACGGGCCCGGGCAGCCCATCCGTGCTGACGAACATGCCCGTCTGCATCGAACAGCATGTCGAGTGGATCACGGACTGCATCGCGGCCCTGCGCGCCAAGGGTCTCACGCGCATCGAGCCGACGCATGACGCCGTCGAGCGCTGGGGCGCCGAGGTGCAGCGCGCCGCGCATGCGACGCTGCTGCCGAAGGTGCCGCATTCCTGGTACCTCGGCGCCAACGTGCCGGGCAAGCCGCGCGTCTTCATGCCCTATGCCGGCGGCATGGCGCCCTATCGCCGCCTCTGCGACGAGGTCGCCGCGCGCGGCTACGAGGGGTTCCGTCTCTCCGCCTGACGCCACCTTGGGTCCTTCGCGGAATGGCCCTAGGGTTCCTCCACAACACCCTGCTCACGAGGACCGTCCATGACCCCGCCCGATCGCATGCGCGCCCTGCTGGCCAGCACGCCCGGCCTGATCGCCATGCCCGCCGTCTGGGACGGCATCACCGCCAGGATGACCAGCGCCGCCGGGTTCAAGACCGCCTTCCTCTCGGGCTCCTGCGTCGCCGCCTCGCGCCTCGGCGGGCCGGATCTCGACCTGATCTCATTCGGAGAAATGTTCGACAGTTTCACCAATGTCCGTCGCGCGGCTCCGGACCTGCTGGTCCTGGCTGACGGCGACCACGGCTACGGCAACCCGATGAACGTGCAGCGCACGGTGCGCGCCTATGGCCAGGCCGGCGCGGCCGCGATCCTGATCGAGGACAAGATCACGCCGCGCGCGCTGACCGCCGCCGGCAAGCCCTGCATCCCGCGCGAGGAAGCGCGGATGAAGATCCGCGCCGCCGTGCAGGCCGCGAAGGACAGTGGCATCCTGATCCTGGCGCGCACCGATTGCCGCCCGACCGCGGGCATCGACGAAGCGGTCGCGCGGATCGAGATGTATGTGGCGGAAGGGGCCGATATCCTCTTCCTCGACAGCCCGCAGAACGACGAGGAGATCCATCGCGCGATCAAGGCCGCGGCGGGCAAGCCCTCCTTCGCCGTGCTCTCCCCGGGCGGCGCGCGCGCCACACCGTCGCAGGCCGAGGCCCAGGCACTCGGCTTCAAGATCGGCACCTTCCCGACCGGCATGCTCTCGCCGGCCATGGCGGGGATGAAGGCTGGGCTCGCGGCGATCGCGGCCGGCGGGGCGGAAGCGGCGGGCGCGCTGACATCGGCCGAATTCCGCGACACGCTCGGCTACGGCGCCTACGACGCCGCGGCGAAGCCCTTCATCGTGGGCTGACGGATCACTCCACGCGCGCGCCGGACAGACGCACCAGTTCGGCGACGCGCGGCATCTCGGCGGCGAAGAAGGTCGCGAATTCCTCGGGCGTGCTGCCCACCGGCTCGTAGCCGAGCGAGACCACGCGCTCGCGGATCTGCGGATCGCGCAGCCCGGCGGCGAGCGCGCGCGACAGCCGGCTGACGGCAGCCGGCGGCGTTCCCGCGGGGGCGAAGGCGCCGAGCCAGGAGGCGAACTGGTAGCCCGGCACGACTTCGGCGATCGCGGGCACATCGGGGAATTCCGGCGAACGCTGCGGGCGGGAGATGCCGAGCGCCTTCACCTGGCCGGCGCGAACCTGCTGCACCGTCTCGACGATCGGCGAGAAGACGATGTCCACACGGCCGGCCACCAGATCCGTCATCGCCGGCGCCCCGCCACGATAGACGATGTGGGTGAACTGCACCTGCGCCTGGTGCTCGAACAGCGCCGCGGCAAAGTGCTGCGAACTGCCCGATCCCGCGATGCCGACATTCACGCGCCCCGGATTGGCGCGCGCATACGCCACGAACTCCGCCAGGTTGCGCGCGGGCACGGACGGATGCGCGACCAGCATGTTGGAGCTGGTGACGAAGAGCGAGACGGGCACGAAGTCCCGCACCGGATCGAAGGAAAGGTTGCGATAGATCGCCGCGTTCACGGCCTGAGACCCCATGGAGGCCACCACGAGCGTGTATCCGTCCGGCGCGCTGCGGGCGACGTATTCGGTGGCGATGTTGCCCGCGGCGCCGACGCGGTTCTCGACCACCGCCGGCGTGCCGAAAGCCGCCGTCAGCGCCTGCCCCATCAGCCGGCCCGTGGTGTCGGTGGACCCGCCGGCGGCGAAGCCCACGATCAGGCGGATCGGACGGTCCGGTGTCCATTCCGTGGTCTGCGCCGCCGCCGCCTGCGGCAGCACGGGCAGGGCGGCGAGCGCAGGCAGCAATCCGCGACGCTTCATGGCCGGAATTCCTCCATTGGGGCGTTCGCCGCCCCTGTCCTTCACGACGATGACGGAGAGGGCAGCGCCGCGCAACGCCGTTGCACAGGCCCGCATCCCGGCTCAAGCTTCATCGGAAAGCCCGGGAGACCGCACGATGAAGATCGTCGTCGGCATGTTCAAGCACGAGACCAACACCTTCTCGCCCATCCCCACGCGCTGGGAGGATT
This sequence comes from Acetobacteraceae bacterium, assembly GCA_041910415.1. GTDB lineage: Bacteria > Pseudomonadota > Alphaproteobacteria > Acetobacterales > Acetobacteraceae > JAYRQX01. The sequence continues at coordinate 5,662 of JAYRQX010000451.1, forward strand.
TCGGGCCAGGCGGACCGCTGGCGGGCGAGGCGGCGTACAAGGCCTATCGCCACTCCGGCTACGGCCTCGCCGGCCTGCTCGAACAGGCCGAGGCGATGGGGGCCCAGATCACCATCCCCATCGCCGCCCGCGCGCTGCCGAGCGCCCCCGTGGACCACGATGCCTTCGAGCGTCTGTCGGACGTGCTCTGCACCGCCGCGCGCGACTGCGACGCGATGATGCTCGACCTGCACGGCGCCATGGTCGCGGAGCGCTTCGAGGATGGCGAGGGCGAGCTGCTGCGTCGGCTCCGCCAGGTGCGGCCGGGCCTGCCCATCGCCGCCGCGCTCGATTCCCACGCGAATCTCAGCGACCTCTTCATCGAGAATTGCACGGTCATGCCGGGCTACCGCACCTATCCGCATGTGGACATGGTCGAGACCGGGCGCATGGCGGGCCGGCTGCTGCGGGACGTGCTGGAAGGGCGGCTGGAACCCGTCACGGTCAGCCGCCGCGTGCCGATGCTCGCCAACATGATCCGCTGCGTCTCGGACGAGGAGCCGATGTCGCGCGTCATCGCCGCGGCGAAGCAGGCCGAGGCGGACGGCATGCCCTGCGTCACGGTCTTTTCGGGCTTCCCGCTGGCAGACACGGCAGACACCTGCCTGTCCGTCGTCGCGACGGCGCATCGGGATCGCGCGCGGGCAGACGCCGTCGCGCAGGAGATCGCCGACTTCGCGTGGTCCCTGCGCGATGCGTTCCAGATGCCGATGGAACCGCTGGCGGAGGCCATCGACCGGGCCGCGGCGATCGAGGATGGCACCGTCCTGCTCGCGGATATTTCCGATAATTGCCACTCCGGCGGCACCATGGATTCCATGGCGGTGATCGGCGCGGCGCTGGAACGCGGGCTGTCCGACATCCTGGCCGGCCCGATCTGCGATCCCGCAGCGGTCGCGCGCATGATCGAGGCCGGGATCGGCGCGACGGTCTCGCTCGACATCGGCGGCAAGTCCGCCATTCCGGCGCTCAAGGAGCCGCTGCGGCCGCTGCGGGTGACCGGCACAGTGCGCACCATCTCGCTCGGCCGCTTCACGGTGGAAGGCCCGGTCTTCACGGGCATGCCGGTCGATCTCGGCCGCTGCGTGGTGCTGGAGACGGGACGGCTCACGCTGATCGTCAGCGAAGGCCGCGTGGAAGCGCTCGATCCCCTGCAATTCCGCATCTTCGGGCTGGAGCCCACGCGGTACCGCTACGTCGTCCTGAAATCCAAGACCAACTACCGCAACGCCTTCCTGCCGCTGGCCAAGGCCGCGATCGACTGCAACGGGCCGGGCGTGGCGAGCCTCGACCTGGAATCCTTCGACTGGCGCCGGCTGCGCCGGCCGATCTTCCCCCTCGACAGGAGCAATGCGTAATGCGAGCCCTTCTTCTTCTTCGCGGCGCGGCGCTCGCCGTTGCCCTCCTCGCCGGAACCGCCCAGGCACAAACCGTCCTGCGCTGGGGCAACAATGGCGAGATCTCGACCATGGATCCGCATGGCGCCTTCAGCACGGCGAATGCCGCGCTGCTCGGCAACATCTATGAGAGCCTGGTGCGCCACGACCGCGACCTGCGCTTCGAACCCGCGCTCGCGACCGGCTGGCGGATCATCGCGCCGGACCACTACCGCTTCACCATCCGCCCCGGCGTGCGCTTCCACGACGGCACACCGATGACCGTGGACGACATCGTCGCCTCGCTCCGCCGTGCCGCGGTGCCGAACTCGCCCTATGCCTCGGTGACTCACATGTTCCGCGAGATCGTGCGCGTGAGCGACAACGAGGTGGACGTGCTGCTGCGCGGCCCCTACCCCGTGCTGATCAACGACCTCGCCGGCGTCTCCATCCTCTCGGAAGCCTGGATGCGCCGGCACGATGCACTGGAACCCGCCGACCCGGCGCGGGGACGCGTCGCCTACACCAGCATGAACACCAACGGCACCGGACCCTTCCGCCTGGTCTCCCGACAACCCGACAGCGAGACGGTGCTGGAGCGCTTCGACGGGTGGTGGGACAGGCGCACCCACAACATCGACCGCGTGGTCTTCG
>JAYRQX010000452.1:0-7136 GCA_041910415.1 Acetobacteraceae bacterium
AGACGCTGACGCTCGCGCCCTTCGACCGGCGGCTGATCGACGCGGCATTGCTCACGGAAGCCGAGCGCGCCTGGCTCGACGCCTACCACGCCCGCGTGCTGGCCGAAATCGGGCCGGCGCTGGAGGCGGAGACCGCGGCCTGGCTGCGCGCGGCCTGCGCGCCGCTGTGACGCGCGCGCTGGCCGGACGGCGCGTGCTGCTCGTCTACGGGCTGCTGGGCGAGGTCGCGGCCTCGCTCCGCCGCCTCGGCATCGACTACATGCATGGGGAGCTCGACTGGCTCGCGTCGGAAGGCGCGGATGCCTCGGTCGTGCACCTGCCGACCGCGGCGCCGGTCATGGCCAATGCGGCGCGGCTCACCGCGGTGCTGCTCGCCGATCCGCGCCCCGCGCTCATCATCGCCCACAGCAAGGGCGGGTTGGAAACACTGGCCGCGCTGACGAACCCGGAGGCGCGCGCCCGCTGCTCGGGCTTCGTCGCGTTGCAATCGCCCTTCCTGGGCAGCCCGGTCGCCGACGCCGTCCTGGGCGCGAAGCCGCTCGCCTCCGCCTCCATGGCGCTCGCGCGCATGCTGCGCATCGGATCGGGCGAAGGGCTGCGGGACCTGACCACCCAGGCGCGCCATGTCTGGATGACCGGCCATGCGCGCCAGGTCGCCACGGCGTTGCGCGAGGTGCCGACGGTCTGCGTCGCGACCGCCATCACGCCGCGCGTGCGCGGGCGCGAGAGGCTGCACCTGGCCGCGGCGCGCTGGCTCGAGAAGCTGGGAGAGGGTCCCAATGACGGGCTGGTGCCGGTCTGGAGCGCGCTGCTGCAGGGCGCGCATCACCTGCGGGCCGAAGGCAGCCACATCGCGGGCGTCAGCCGCGGCGAAGGGCGCGATCCGATCGCGCTGCTCGAACGCGCGATCGGGATGATCGAGGAAGGAGCCCCCGCGCCGGCGCGGAGCTGATCCTCAGCCGCGGCCTTCGCGGGCCACGAGCTGCGCGATCTGGTTGCGCATCGCATCCAGCAGCGGCCCGATCTGGCCGCCATTGCGCGAGATCACGGCCGCGTATTCGCTGCGCTGGGTCAGGCGGAGAGAGGTGCCCTCGGCGATCACGTCCACCACCTTGGGCTGGCCACCGACATCGGCCACGCGCCAGTCCAGCCCGAAGGCCTGCACGTTCGGCCGCTCAACCACCGTGTTGACCAGCACGTCGTCCTCCAGCCGCTGCTGGCTGCGGCCGAGCGAGAAGCGCACGCCGCGATACTCGCCGAAGCGGGCGGAGAGGTTGCGCACGATCGTCTCGTCGAAGAGGCGGAGATATTCCTGCATCTCCGCCGCCGAGGCCTGGCGCGCATAGCGCCCGAGGATGAAGCGGCCCGTGCCCTCGATATCGATCACCCGGCGCAGCACGGCGCCCACGCGCTGGCGGCGCTGCGGAAGGTCGAGCCGCGGGTCGTTCATCGCGGCCACGAGATCGTTGCCCGCCGTGCTGATGAAGGCGGCGGCGCGCTGGGTGTCCATCGCGGCCGCGGCGGCGCCGGGGATACGGGTCAGCGCCGCGGTGGCCGGCAGGGCGGCGGCGGCAAGGAGCAGGCTGCGTCTGGTCATGGCACCTATGTCGGGTCCCTCGCCGTCCATTCAACGGTCCGGCCGCTGCTGGACGCCCTGGCCGAAGCCGATGCTGCCGGCCGGCGAGGTCGGGCCGCGCGGGCCGCCGCCCAGGTTGCGGATCTCGTACTGACGGCGCTGGCGGTAGGCCGAGCGCAGCGTCGAATAGGGATCGAGCGAGGTCGCGCGCACGCCGTTGATGGCGTCCAGCAGGTCCTCGCGCGTGTCCACCACCGTCATGCCGACGCGGGTCCAGGCGAGCGTCTCCACGATCACGCCCTGGCCGAGGTAGGAGAGCGGGTTCGTCATCCAGTCCACGCCGAAGCCCACGCCGTCGCGCAGATTTGAGGGTCCGAGGATCGGGATGAAGATGTAGGGGCCTTCGCCGACGCCCCAGACGGCGAGCGTCTGGCCGAAATCCTCGGAATGCCCCTCGACGCCCCAGCGGCGCGCGACATCGAAGATGCCGCCCAGGCCGAAGACCGTGTTCACCATGAAGCGGCCGAGCGTGATGCGGGCGCGATCGGATTCGCCCTGCAGCACGTCGTTCGCCAGGATCACGGGGGTGCGGGCATTGCCGAGCAGGTTGCGCACGCCGGTGCGGATCGGCTGCGGCACCACGGCGCGGTAGGCTTCCGCGACCGGCTGCAGCACGTTGCGGTCGATCGCCTCATGCACCGCGAAGAGGGCGCGGTTGGTGGGCTCGGCCGGGTCGTTGTTCTCCCGGTATTCGGCGACGGCGTCCGGGTCGTCGGCCGGCGGCGGAGTCGCGCAGGCGGCAAGCGCCAGCAGGAGCGCCGGCGTCAGGAGGAATCGGGCAGCATGCATGCGCGCTGGAATACCCCGTCTGGTGCGCGGGGGGAAAGAATTCTCCCCGCTGCGCGGCCTACCGGCTTGCTTGCGCGGTGCCAAGACTAACCCTTCAGCCATGGCAAGGGTTGGCACGAATTGTGGCCGGGGATTGCGGAATGACATCACGGCGGAACAGGGGGCTTGCGGCGGCGGCGCCAAACGGCCAGAGGAGCGCGCCATGAACCAGACCATCCCGGGCACCCTGACACGCTGGCTCACCGGCCCGCGCGTCACCGGCCTGCCGGCGCCGAGCGCCCTTCCCGCCCCGCGGCTCTCCTTCGAATTCTTCCCGCCGAAGACGGAGAAGCTCGAGGAGCAGCTCTGGCAATGCATCCGCCGGCTGGAGCCGCTGGCGCCGCGCTTCGTCTCGGTCACCTACGGTGCCGGCGGGTCCACGCAGGAACGGACGCACACGACCGTGGCGCGGCTGGTATCTGAGACATCGCTCACGCCCGCCGCGCATCTGACCTGCGTCGGCGCGACGCGGGACGAGGTGGACGCGGTGGCGCGCCGCTACTGGGAGGCGGGGGTGCGGCACATCGTGGCGCTGCGCGGCGATCCGCCGGCGGGTGCTTCGCAATACGTGCCGCATGCCGGCGGCTATGCCCAGGCCGAGGATCTGGTGCGCGGGCTCAGCCGGATCGGCGATTTCGAGATCAGCGTCGGCGCCTATCCCGAGACGCATCCGGCCGCCAGTTCACCGGATGCGGATCTCGATTTCCTCAAGCGCAAGATCGATGCGGGCGCGACCCGCGCCATCACCCAGTATTTCTTCGAGGCCGATGTCTTTCTCCGTTTCCTCGACCGCTGCCTCGCCGCGGGAATCACGGTGCCGATCGTGCCGGGGATCATGCCCGTGACGAACTTCGCCAGCGTGCAGCGCTTCTCGGCGATGTGCGGGGCGAGCGTGCCTGTTTGGATGGGGCAGTTGTTCGAAGGGCTGGACGAGGATGCGGAGACCAGGCGGATGGTCGCCGCGGTGGTCGCGGCCGAGCAGGTGCGGCTGCTGCAGGCGAACGGGGTGGACGAGTTCCATTTCTACACGCTGAACCGGCCGGACCTGACCTACGCGATCGCGCATATCCTGGGGGCGCGGCCGGCGAAGGCCTGACACAGGATTGCCCCCACCCTGACCCTCCCCTGCGCAGCGGGGGAGGGTCAGGGTGGGGGCCTGATCCGCGCATAGATCCGCCTGAGCAGGAACGGCCCGACATACATCGGGATCTGCCCGATGCCGAAGAACAGCAGCACGTCCGGATCGGCGCCCGCGGGCAGCACCGCCAGGAACACCGCCTGGTTGCGGTTGCCCGCCAGCAGCCCCGCGGTCAGCCCCGTCTGCCGCCCGAGCAGCGGCATCCCCAGCAGCGCCGTCAGCAGGTTGAGCCCGAGGCTGCCCGCCACCGCGACGCCGACGGCGCCGATCAGCCAGAGCGGATCGGCCAGCAGCCGCGCATTCACGCCATCCATCACGCCGAAGGCGAAGAGAATGAGGACGAACACCACCGCGCCGTCGAGCGGCTTGGCCGCGCGTTCCAGCCGCGCCTGGCCAAGCCAGCGGCGAAGCGCGAAGGCCACCAGCGCGGGGATGCCGATGATCATCAGCAGCCGCAGCATCAGCCCCGCCACGGAGATGTTGAGGTCGAGCCCGAGCAGCCCCAGCGCGATCGGCGGTGCCGTGAAGGGCAGCAGCGCCGTGGTGACGACCGCGACGACCAGGCTGATCTCGGCATCGAGGTCCACGAGCCGCGCGAAGGCCGAGGCGGTGGTGACCGCGCAACTCGCCGCGACCAGCGTGACCCCCGCGCCGAGCGGACCGTCGAGCCCGACGAGCCGCGTGACGGCGAAGACGATGAGCGGCGCGGCCAGCAGCATCCAGGCCGAGATCAGCGCGACGACACCGGGCCGCCGCAGCCAGGCCATGACCTGCGCGGGATCGATGCGCAGCAGCACCAGCGTCATCAGCACCGCGACCGAGGGCGTCACGACGGGGCGGAATACCTCGGCGAGCGGGCCATGGAAGACCGGCGCCAGGATCGCCGCCGCGAGCAGCTTGCCGCCATGCCGGCCGACCCATTCGAGGAAGAGGACCGGCGCGTGAAGCAAGGGAGTACAGGCCGCGAGGTTGGAGGACGCCCTCCATGCCCTGGTCAAAGCCTCGCCTCGACCGAGTTGGAGGAGTTCTCCTGGCGTTCTATATCGCCGGGCGTGAGCGCGCCATCCCAGATGAGTTCCGGAGTCGTTGTCCGCGCGGCCGCGCTGGCCGTCGCGGCGATGCTGTTCGCCCTGCCCGCCCAGGCGCGCTGCACGGACGCCGCGGCCGCGGGCGTGGAATGGCGCCGCTGCCTGATGGACCAGCGCGACCTGCGCGGCGTGGACCTGACCGGGGCGCGGCTGCGCGATTCCTCCCTCTCGCGCGCGCAATTGCAGGAGGCACGGATGAGCGGCGTGGATGCGGTGGATGCGCGCTTCGTCTCCGCCGACCTGTCGCGGGCCGACCTGACGGACGCCGTGCTGCGGAACGCCGACCTGACGCGCGCGACGCTCAGGGGCGCGCGGCTCATCCGCGCCGATCTGCGCCAGGCCCGGCTGTTCCGCGCCGACCTGCGGGAGGTGGACCTGACGGGGGCGGAGCTGCAGGGCGCCGATCTGTCGGCCGCCATGCTGGACGGGGCACGCTGGACCGACGGGCAGCGCATCTGCGCGGCCGGATCGGTCGGAGGCTGCCAGTGACCGCGCCGGACTACATCGAAAGGCTGAACCCGGAACAGCGCGCGGCGGTCGAGCAGGTGGACGGGCCGTTGCTGGTTCTGGCGGGTGCCGGCACGGGCAAGACGCGCGTGCTGACGACGCGCTTCGCGCATATCCTGATGAGCGGGAAGGCCTTCCCGAACCAGGTCCTCGCCGTGACCTTCACCAACAAGGCGGCGCGCGAGATGCGCGAGCGCGTCGGCGCCATCCTGGGCCGGCCGGTGGAGGGGCTCTGGCTCGGCACCTTCCACGCGCTCTGTGCGCGGATGCTGCGGCGGAACGCCGAACATGCGGGGCTGCAATCCAACTTCACCATCCTGGACGCGGATGACCAGACGCGGCTGCTGAAGCAGGTGATGGAAGCCGGCGCCGTGGACATGAAGCGCTGGCCGGCGCCGGGGCTGATGGCGGTGATCCAGCGCTGGAAGGATCGCGGCCTGCCGCCCGACCGCGTCACGCCCGCCGAGGATTCTGATTACGCGAACGGTCGCGCGCGGGAGTTGTACGCGGCGTATCAGGACCGGCTGCGGACACTGAACGCCGCCGATTTCGGCGATCTGCTGATGCTGGTCACGGAGATCCTGCGCACCAGGCCGGATGTGCTCGCGCAGTATCACCGGATGTTCCGCTACATCCTGGTGGACGAATACCAGGACACGAACCTGGTGCAGTACTACTGGCTGCGCCTGCTCGCCCAGGCCCACAAAAATATCTGCTGCGTGGGGGACGATGACCAGTCGATCTATTCCTGGCGCGGCGCCGAGATCGAAAACATCCTGCGCTTCGAGAAGGATTTCCCGGGTGCCGCGATCGTGCGGCTGGAGAGCAATTATCGCTCGACGCGCCCGATCCTGGCGACCGCCGCCGGGCTGATCGCGCACAACCAGGGGCGGCTCGGCAAGACGCTGCGCCCCGGGCGCGCGGATGCGGACGGAGAAAAGGTGCGCGTCGTCTCGCTGTGGGACAGCGAGGAGGAGGCGCGCATGGTGGGCAGCCGCATCGAGGCGGCGCGGCGCGACGGGCATGCGCTCGGCGAGATCGCGATCCTGGTGCGGGCGTCCTTCCAGACGCGCGCCTTCGAGGAGCGGATGATCACGCTGGGCATCCCCTACCGCGTGGTCGGCGGCGCCAAATTCTACGAGCGCGCCGAGATCCGCGACGCGATGGCCTATCTGCGCGTGCTGAACCAGCCGAGCGACGATCTCGCCTTCGAGCGCATCATCAACGTGCCGAAGCGCGGGTTGGGCGACACGGCGATGCGCGCCATGCACGACATCCGCCGCCGGGAAGGCGTGCCGCTGTACGTCGCGGCAAGCCGCGCGCTGGAGACCGGCGCGCTGCGCCAGGCCAAGCCGAAGGCCGCGCTCGCCGAGCTGTTCCGCGGCTTCGAACGCTGGCGGGCGATGCTGGAGAAGGAGGGCCACGTCGTCACCACGGCGACCCTGCTCGACGAGAGCGGCTATTCCGAGATGTGGAAGCAGGACAAGTCGCCGGAAGCGCCGGGACGCCTGGAGAACCTGAAGGAACTGCTCCGCGCGCTCGCGGAATTCGAAAGCCTGGCGGGCTTCCTCGATCACGTCGCGCTGGTCATGGAGAATGACGAGGCGGCGGAGGGCGAGCGCGTGTCGCTGATGACGCTGCATGCGGCGAAGGGGCTGGAGTTCGACATGGTGTTTCTCCCGGGCTGGGAGGAAGGGCTGTTTCCGCACCAGCGCGCGCTGGACGAAGGCGGCGAGAAGTCGCTCGAGGAGGAACGGCGCCTCGCCTATGTCGGCATCACCCGCGCGCGCCGCACCTGCATCATCAGCGCGGCCGCGAACCGGCGCATCTACGGCAATTGGTCCGCCGCGATCCCGTCCCGCTTCCTGGAAGAACTGCCCGCGGATGCCATCATCCGCGAGGGCGCCGCGGGCTGGGAGGCGCAGCGCACGCCGCCGGC
>JAYRQX010000453.1:0-6848 GCA_041910415.1 Acetobacteraceae bacterium
CGCTCGTGCTCGCCCGTGCAGGTCACCGGGTCGTCATGCATGGCAGCAACGCCTTCGGATGCGGCGTTCCGGTCAGCGATGCGCTCAGCCAGCTTGGCCTGCGCCCCGCGGGCGGCCGTGCGGATGCGGAAAGACTGCTTGGGACGGAAGGATTCGCCTACCTCCCTCTTGCCGTCCTCAGCCCGGCGCTCGACAGGCTGCTGCAGCTGCGGGGGCTGCTGGGGCTTCGCTCGCCCGTGAACACGCTGGTGCGCCTGCTTGATCCCTTCTCGGCACGGGCGGGCGTCGACGGCGTCTTTCACCCGCCGTACATCGCGCTTCATCTGAATGCGGCATCGCTGCTGGGGCGGCCGCGCCTGCTCGTGCTCAAAGGCGGCGGCGGCGAAGCCGAACGCAATCCAGCCAAGATGGTCAGTGCCCAGTTGCACGATGCCGTCGCCGGCCGGCACGAATTCCAGTTCTCCCCGCTCACGCAAGCACCCGTCGTTGCCGGGGACCTCCTGCGCGTCTGGCGCGGCGAGGACGAGGCGCCGGTCCCCATCGTGATCGGAAGCATTGCCCTCGGTCTGCTGGCGCTGGGCTGCGCCGAGACAACCAGGGAGGCCGACAGCATCGCCGCCGATCTCTGGCGGCGATGGCGGTCCAGCTAGCCCCTGTCAGGCAATCGGCCCGTGGCATCGTACGGAGCCCGTCGCGCGCCGGGTCATACCAACGGTCGAATACTTCGACCGGTGGTATTCATCTTTGCTGACCCTCAGGCGCCGGGCGCAAACCTCCGGTTTGCTTGGCTCGCCGGACCAACGGCGGGCCGCATTCGCGGCCTCGGCACGAGTCAAAGCCTCGTGCCGCAGGTATCAGGCGCCCGACCCGATGAACCACGCGAGGGCCTGCCCCTCTTCATGCCCGGGCCACGGAATCCCTCGGCGATCCGCTCCCACCCGCTTCGCTGACCGACCCTAGATCGCGCCGCCCAGGGCCTCCGCGAGCAGCGGCACGACCCCGGCATGGGCACCGATCGGCCCCAGGTCGATCAGCTTGCGCGTTTCGTTGCACCGATCCGCCGCAAGAAGCTGCGGCACATCCTCGCCGGCGTGGGCACCCGGCGCGGCGAAGAAGCCGGAGACGATGAGATCGCCCCGGCAACGACGCAGTTGCTCGTCAAGCCGGGGGTGCTCCTCGAGAAACGCCATCTCCACACCGCCGAATCGCGCCGTGCTCGCCACGCGCTGCGCCTGCGCCGTCACGGCCCGTCGCGAGGCATCGCCATGGGCCGAACCATGGCCGGCGATCAGCACTGTCACACGCTGCGGCAAGAGGCCCGCTGATATACAGGCATCGGCTGCCTGACTCGCAATCAGGTCGCCCAGCCCGGGCAGGAGCCCGAGCGGCGTCAGGATCCGGGCGTCGCGCCCGAGCGCGCGCGGAACGGCGCTGCGCACGAGATAGCCGTCGGCCATGAACATCGGCAGCACGACAAGGGGATCGTCGCCAAGCGCCGACGCCGCCTCTGCGATCGACGGATCGGCCGTGAGGAATCCCGCATGCACGCGGCAACCGGCCGCCCGCGCCAGAGCCGCAGCCTGCGCCAGGATGGACTCCTGCGCCGCGCGATGGCGCGGCGCGCCGTGCCCGGCAAGCAGCACATGGTGCCCTGCCCTAATGGCTCGTGCCTTCCTCGAGATCGGTCTTGTTGCCGACGTTGTACTTGCCGGACGGGCGGCGCATCGGCAGGCGCGTCACCACCTCGAAGGTCTCGGCATTGTAGACGATGAGCTCCCCATCATCTTCCCAGATGCTCACCAGGGCGAAGCGCCCGTCGCGGGTAAACTCCACATGCGCTGCCGTGCGCCCGGGCGAGGGCGTCAACGTGCGCACCACCTCCAAGGTGCGTTTGTCGATGATGGTGATCGTATCGCGCGCAGGACCCAGCATGCCATCGGTCCAGGCATAAGGTGTCGCCGCGTGGCTGCGCATGAAGAAGCCCGGGCCGCCGGTGGGGATGGTCGCGATCACACTCCAATCCTGCATGTCGATGACGCTGATCTGCGCACGATTGAGATGCGGCGTTGCCATCACGCGCCGCCCGTCCCGCATCCAGGTGATGCCTGAACCGAGATGCGGCAGGCCTTCCAGCGGCACCGTCGCGACCGGTCGCCCGACGTTCAGGTTGACCACCACCGTCCGCCCACCCGCGCGCGTCGAGCCGAGCAGGTTCGCGTAGGCCGGGTCGAACATGAAGTCGTCGAGCGGCTCCTCCACGGCGATGCGGCGGAGCCGGAACAGGCCGGCCTCGGCACCGAGGCCTTCCACCATGCCGCGTTCGTAGCTGTGCACCATGCCGGGGAAGATCGCCGGCGCGTTCTCGTCATAGGAGATTTCCCAGATCTCCGGGATGTCCTTCATCGCGACGATGAAGCTGCGCCGCGGCCGCGCGTCGTAGACCGCGCTGACACGGGAAGGCGTGCCGTCGCGCTGCGCCACGGCCTGGATGACGCGGCGCACGGAGAGATCGCCCGCATCCAGCAGCACGACGGTGTTCGGCAGGTAGTTCGCCACCGCGACGAAGCGGCCGTCGCTGGACAGCGCGATGTTGCGGCTGTTGATGCCGACCCGCACCTCCGCGACGATCTGCAGGCTGTACATGTCGAATTTCTGCACCCAGCCGTCGCGGGACATGAGATACGCATAGCGCCCATCGGGCGAGAATTTCGGTCCGCCATGCAGCGTCGGCCGCGTGGCAAAGCGATGCAGCGGGCGGAAGCTGTCACCGTCCAGCACCGTCGCGTGGTGGTCCCCCGTCTCGACGACGAGGAAGAGATTCATCGGATCGGCCTCGAAGACCGGCCGTTCGGGCAGCGTCGCGGGATCGACCAGCACGGCGCGGCTCGCCTCGATATCCGCCTGCTCCCAGCGCGGCGGCGTCGCCGGCGGCTGGTAGATGAAGCGCGCAAGCGACTCGATCTCAGCGGCCGAGAGGCTCTCGGCGAAGCCCGGCATCTGCGTCGCCGCCCGTCCGCGCGCGATCACGGCGCTGGCCTGGGCGGGACGCAGGCGGCCGAGCGATTCCGGCAGCAGAACCGGCCCCTGCCCGCCCAAGCGTTCGGCACCGTGACAACTCGCGCAATGCTGCCCGTAGAGTGCCGGCGCGTCCTGCGCCCTCGCGGCCATCGGCACCAGCAGGAGCGTCAGCACCAAGGCACGGAGCACGAGGTCAGGCATGGACCAGCGCATCGGTGGCCTCCGTCAGGGACGCATGACCGGTCTCGGCATCGGTCAGGTAGCAGCCGGGATCTTCCTGCCAGACATCGCCATGGGCGCGCAACGCGCGAACGCGGCTCGATCCATTGCAGATGCCGCGGCTCGGACAATCGCCGCAGCGGCCAAGCAGCGGCCGCGGCCGCGCATTCAGCCCCGCCATGACGGGATCGGTGCGATCGGTCCAGATGGCGGAGAAGGGCCGTGTGCGCACGTTGCCGAGGCTGTGGTGCCACCACATCGTGTCCGGATGGACCTCGCCGCGATTGTCGATATTGGCGACGTTCATGCCCGATGCATTGCCACCCCACTGCACCAGGCGGCTCCGCAGCCAGGCCGCGTGCTGCGGCAGGCGCCGTTCCGCCCAGCGCAGCAGATAGACGCCGTCGGCGTCGTTGTTGCCGGTGACGATCTCGCGCTCCAGCCCCCGTTCGGCCTGGTGCCAGGCGGTTTCGAACAGCAGGTCCATGGCATCGCGCGTCATGACGTGGGCCGCATCGTCGCCGCGGTTGCGGCGGCCGCGGCCGGCATAGTTCAGGTGCGAGAGATAGAATTTCTCGACGCTCTCGGCCTCCGCGAGATCGAGCAGCGCCGGCAGCTCGGCCGCGTTGTCGCGGGTCAGCGTGAAGCGCAGGCCGAGCTTCAGCCCGCGTTGCCGGCACAGCCGGACGCCGGCCACCGAGGCGTCGAAGGCACCGGGCTGACAGCGAAAGCGGTCATGCGTCGGCCCGAGTCCGTCCAGGCTGACGCCGACATAGTCATAGCCCACCTCCGCGATACGGTCGGCAAGCGGTGCATCGATCAGCGTGCCGTTGGACGACAGCGCGACATGGAAGCCGAGCGCCTTGGCATGGCGGGAAATGTCAAAGATATCGGGCCGCAGCAGCGGCTCGCCACCGGAGAGGATCAAGGCCGGGACGCCGAAGCCGCGCAGATCCTCCATCACGGCCTTGACCTCGGCGGTGGAGAGTTCCCCGGCGAAATCCGTGTCGGCCGAGAGCGAGTAGCAGTGGCGGCATTTCAGGTTGCAGCGACGGATCAGGTTCCAGATCACCACCGGCCCTGTCGGCTTGCCACCGCCGCGCTGCGCCGCCGGCCGTCCCGCCGCCAGTTCGCGCATGAATTGCGAGATACGGAGCATCGCCTCAGCCTCCCTGAACGAGGCGGAGCCCCGTCTTCTTCAGGATGCGCGTGCTGAAGAGCACGTCATGCGCGCGCACGGCATCACCCAGCACCGCGGCGATGGCGGCGACGCCGCGCGCGGCTTCCGTCCGGTCGCGGCCATGCACCATGGTGAACAGGTTGTAGGGCCAGTGCGGCGGATGGCGCGGACGGCGGTAACAATGGCTCGCCAGGTTCAGCGCCGCGATGCGCGCGCCGAGTGCGTCCACCTTCGTGTCCTCCACGTCCCACACCGCCATGCCGTTGGCGCGATAGCCGAGCGCATAGTGGTTCGGCACGGCGCCGATGCGGCGAATCGCGCCCTCGTCCAGCAGGCGACGCATGCGGGCCTTCACCTCCTCGGGCGCCAGGCCGAGCCGCTCCGCCACGGCGTGATAGGGCCGCGGGACCAGCGGCAGGCCGGCCTGGGTCGCCTCGACGATGCGGCGGTCGGTCGCGTCCATCGCTCAGGCCTCCAGCCTGAGGCCGATGCGATATTCGGCCTCGCGGAGCATGTTCGCGACGGCGATGCCGGTCTCGCGCTCGATCGCCGCAATGGTGGCGGCGATCTGCGCCGGCGCCTCGGTCGCCAGCACGAACCACATGTTGAGCGCGTGGTCGCGCGCGTAGTTGTGTGCGACCTCAGCATGGGCGTTGACCTGCGCGGCCACCGCCTCGTAGCGGTCCGCCGGCACCGCCATGGCGGCAAGCGTCACCGCGCCGCCGAGCGCCTCTGCCGCATAGAGCGGCCCGAAGCGCGACAGCACGCCGCCCGCGACGAGTGCCTGGATACGCAGGATCAGTTCCGCCTCGTCCATCTCCAGGGCCGCGGCGACCTCGGCGAACGGCTCGTCGCAGATGGGGAAGCCGCCCTGCAGGGCGTTCACGATGCGGCGGTCGATGGCGTCCATCGCGCCCCCTCCCGTCCCGCGCCGATGCGCGCGCCGCGCTGCTGGAAGCGTCTTCCGCTGAACAGCACCGCGCGCGGCAGGCCGGCAAGGCCCGATGCGGCGGCGGCACGGTCGGCCAGGGCCAGCACGGCGTCGCGGTCCCGGCCGTGGATCATGCAGAAGAGATTGTGGGGCCAAGCCGGCGGTCGCGGCACCCGCTGGTAGCAGAGCGTGATGCCGGGTTGGGTCGCCAGGCAGCGCCCGATCGCCTCGATCGCTGCCTCCGGCACCTGCCAGGCGATCATCGCATTGGCGCGGTAGCCCAGTTCATGGTGGCGCACGACCACGCCGAAGCGGCGGATCACGCCCGCTTCCAGCAACGCGCGCAGCCGCGCCAGCAGCACCTCTTCCTCCAGGCCGAGGCGTTCGGCGAGCGCGGCATAGGGGCGCGGCACCAGCGGCAGACCTTCCGCCACCGCAGCCAGCACGACGCGGTCCTCGGCGCTCAGTTCCATTGCAGGGGGAAGCCCAGGTCGATGCGGTATTCCGACCGCAGCCGCAGGTCGAGCACCGGTGCGCCCGCAATGGTCTCGGCCTCGGCAAGCATTGCCTGGACGCCGTCCTCATCCTCAGCCGCGACGACGAACCAGATGTTCAGCCGGTGCTCCCGTTCGTAGCAATGGTTCACCGCCGGCAGGGCGGCGATGGCCTCGCCGACGGCCTGCAATTCGGCCGCGGGAACCGCGACGGCGGCCAGCGTGCTGCATCCGGCGGCATGGGGCCGAACCACGGCGCCGATGCGCGATATGGCGCCGGCCTCGCGCAACGCGCCAAGGCGCGCCAGAACCTCCGCCTCACTCGTGCCGGTCAGCTCGGCCAGCCGTGCATAGGGGCGCGACTCCAGGGGGAATTCGCGCTGCCATCCATCCAGCAGCATCCGGTCGATGGCATCCATCGCCGGCATGGTCAGAATCCGATTCGCGCGGCGCGTGCAGCCATGAAAATGCCGCTCGGCGAGCGCGCGGACAGCGAGCCCAACGGTTCCAGCGTCTGCGTATCGTGGATGTCCACGCGGTTGGCGTCGCGCACGGAAATCCACACCTGCTCGCCGCGCGGCGTGAACTCCAGGTGCATCACCGCACGGCCCGGCGTGATGCTGCGCACCACCTGCAAGGTCAGCGTGTCCACCACCTGCACCACGTCGTTGCGCGGATGGGCGAAGTTCACCCAGACATGCCGCCCGTCCGGCCGCGCCACGGCGAAGACCGGCTGGCCATGCACGGCGATGCGCCCGCGCTCGGTCCAGTCGCGGCGATCCACCACCAGCAATTCGTGCCGGCCGACGGCAGGCAGGAACAGGTTCTCCCCGGCCACCGCCCAGCCGCGCAGATGCGGCATCTTGTAGACCGGCAGCGGTTCCTCGCCGCGGCCATAGCCATCCATCACGCGCACCACGCCACGGTCCGGCTGCCAGAGGTCGATGCGCGCGAGCCCATCCTCCCCGAACAGCCCGGCGACGTAGTGGCGGCCATCCGGGGTGAC
>JAYRQX010000454.1:0-12921 GCA_041910415.1 Acetobacteraceae bacterium
CGCCTGCGCGACCGCGGCCTGGGACGGCTCGACCACCGGCACGCCGGCAGCATCCTCGACCGCGCGGAGATGCCCGGCCATGCCGGCGCAGCCGAGGACCAGCACCTCCGCCCCGCCGGCCACCAGCTCCCGCGCCACCGCCTGCAGCCGCTCCCGCGGCGCGATGGGGTCGGTGAGCGTTTCCATGGGCAGGTTCAGCGGGATGTAGCCCGAGAGCCGCTGCTCCACCCCCATGGATTGCAGCACCCGGCGCTGGCGCGGGCGGGAGGTCTCCATGAAGGCGATCATGCCGAAGCGCTCGGCCCGCGTCAGCGCGGCCGCGACGGCGCAGCGCAGCATCCCGAAGACCGGCCGGTCCGTGACCATGCGGACGGCTTCCAGCCCCGGATCGGAGACGCAGCCGATGATGTAGGCCGCGGCGGGTTCCTGCCGCACCATCCGGCAGAGCGGCTCGGCGACCGCATACCATTCCTGCCAGGTGACGATCGCGGGCGGGCCGTCGGCCAGCCGGGTCACCTCGATGCGCGGCATGCCGGGCGCAGCGAAGCCCGCAACCGCCGCGGCGATGCCGTCGGTGCAGGAGGTGCTGCTATTGGGGTTGATCACCAGGATGCGTTCGGTCATGCCTCGATCCTCCGGCGCCGCGGAGGCGAAGGCAAGTAGGATCCGCTTGCATCGCAGGTGGTCGCGCACCTATATGCTGCATTGCACAAAAGTCCGGGCCAGGCCCGGGAGAGGGTCGCCATGACGCGGTGGGAACCCCTGCGGGATGCGCAGGCGGTGTTGCCCGGTGCACAGCCGAGCTTCTGGACGTCGCTCGCGCGCGGCGCCTGCAACCGCTGCCCGGTCTGCGGCGAAGGCCGCGTCTTCAAGGGCTGGCTCAAGGTCGTGCCGGAATGCGAGGCCTGCCACGCCCCGCTCGGCGCCGTGCGTTGCGACGACGCGCCGCCCTATTTCACCATCTTCCTGGCCGGCCACATCCTGGTGCCCGGCGTGCTGCTGGTCGAGAAGGCCTACCAGCCGCCCATGTGGCTCCACATGGTGGTCTGGCTGCCGCTCTTCACCATCATCTGCATCCTGCTGCTCCGCCCGGTGAAGGGCGCCGTGCTCGGCTGGATGATGCGTCTCGGGATCACCGGCGCCGAGACGGGCGAGGCCACCCCCATCCCCACCCAGCGCCGGCCCGATGCCTGAACAGCGCCTGATCCGCGTCGAGCTGCCATCGGGCCCGCCGCTCCGCAGCGCCTTCGCAGAGGCCGATCGCCAGCAGGCCGCGCGCGATCTGGTGGTGAAGAACCACTTCGATCCCGCAGGCCTGGCCGCCGGCCCCTATGTGCTGCATCTCGCGATCCGCGACGGGCGCATGGTCTTCGATATCCGGGACGTGGACAACGACCCGCTGCGCGTGATCGCGCTCGCCCTCGGCCCCTTCCGGCGGCTGGTCAAGGACTACCAGATGGTGGTCGAGGCGCATGAGCAGGCGGTCGCGGAAAGCGGCCCGGAATCGCGCGTCCAGGCGATCGACATGGGGCGCCGCGGCCTGCACAACGAGGCGGCCGAGCTGCTCGTGGAACGCCTGAAGGCCCATGTGGCCGTGGATTTCGAGACGGCGCGGCGGCTTTTCACGCTGGTCTGCGCGTTGCATCAGCGGATTTGACAACGCGCATCTGAGGCCTCCCGCCCATGAAGATCGACGGCACCCCCTACCGCAGCGTCTGGGTGGACAGCGATGGCTGGTCGGTCCGCATCTTCGACCAGACGAAGCTGCCCTGGGCGATCGAGGTGCTGCGCCTGACCGATGAAGACCAGGTGGCCCGGGCCATCCGCAGCATGCAGGTGCGCGGCGCGCCGCTGATCGGCGCCGTCGCGGCGTACGGCGTGGCGCTCGCGCTGCGGCGCGATCCTTCCGCGGCGAACCTCCGCCGCGTCGTCGCCATGCTGGGCGAGACGCGCCCGACCGCGATCAACCTGCGCTGGGCGCTGGAACGGATGGCCGCGGCGCTCGACAACCTGCCGGACGAGCAGCGCGTGGCGCGGGCCTATGCCGAAGCCGCCGCCCTCTGCGACGACGACGCCGAGACCTGCCGGCGCATCGGCGAGCACGGCCTGCCGCTGCTGGAGGAGATCGCCGCCCGAAAGGGCCGCGTGAACGTGCTGACCCATTGCAACGCCGGCTGGATCGCGACGGTCGACTGGGGCACCGCGCTGGCGCCGATCTACATGGCGCATGACGGGGGCCTGGACGTCCATGTCTGGGTGGACGAGACGCGCCCGCGCAACCAGGGCGCGGCGCTGACGGCCTGGGAGCTCGGCGCGCATGGCGTGCCCCACACCGTCATCGCCGACAATGCCGGCGGGCACTACATGCAGCATGGCCAGGTCGATATCGTCATCGTGGGGACCGACCGCGTGACGCGACAGGGCGACGTCGCCAACAAGATCGGCACCTACCTCAAGGCGCTGGCCGCGCGGGACAATGGCGTGCCCTTCTGGGTGGCGCTGCCGCATTCGACGCTGGACTGGCGCGTGCGCGACGGCGTGTCGGAAATTCCCATCGAGGAACGCGCCGAGGCCGAGGTGACGGACCTGACCGGGCGCACCGCCGACGGCCGGATCGAGACGATCCGCGTGGCAGCGGCCGGCAGCCCCGCGGCCAACCCGGCCTTCGACGTGACGCCGGCGCGGCTGGTGACCGGGCTGATCACCGAGCGCGGGCGCTGCGAGGCGAGCGAAGCGGGGCTGCGGGGCCTTTATTCCGAGCGGCAGCCCTCGTAAGCAAGGTCAGAATCGGGTCCCCGACCAATGCGATTCAGAACCGTACGTACGCATTCCTCGGGATCGTCGCGGACTTGGCTGCCCCAGAAGCGGCAGATTTCCCACCCCAGTTCGATCAGCCGCTGATTGCGGATTTCGTCTCGGCGAACGCGCTCGCCGTCCCATCTCTGATGGTGGCGGCGTCCATCAACTTCGATATCGAGCTTCCGATCTGCGGCAAGCAGGGCAAGATCCAGCCTGTAGGCCTCCACCGGATGCTGAGGTACCGGCCGAAGACCGGCAGCGTAGAGCGCGCGGTACAGAATTCGTTCCTCCTCGGAGACAGGCGGAGCACCGTCCGGCAAGCGAGGATACTCAGGGCCAAAATCTCGTCGCGCATCCGGCACGATGGGGGAAGCAGACGACAGCTCATCCACGTATCTGGTGAAAGCTTCCAAATAGGGAACGCCCGAATGCGCTGCGGCGTCCTTGTCGCCGACAACGATCAGTGCTGCACGGGCGCGCGTAATCGCAACGTTGAAGAGGTTGCCGTTGCTCCGCAGGAAGCCTAAAGCGCCCTCGGTCATCCCGGGGCCACAAACAACGCTGAACAGCATCACATCGCGCTCGTCGCCCTGAAAGCTATGAACGACATCCACGAGCAGATCGGCACGCTGGGAGCGTGCCGTGACTTCTGCATCACGGCCGATCAGTTCGTTGATGAGCGCTCTCTGCGCCCTGAAAGGCGTAACGATCCCGACCGTGCCGCGGTAGTCTCGCTCGACGAGCAGGCCTCTCAGAGCATCGACCGTGGCCCTTGCCGTTGCCTGTTGGAACGCACCTCCCGCGACATGCCTCGTGACTGGCCCGGACGCCTCTTGCCAGGTGACGATCCGGTCGGTGCGAGGCGGTAGTATCAACCGGTCATGGCGCGTCGCGACGCGCAGCCGCCCTTCATAGAAGTAGCGGTTCGAGAAACCGATGATATCCGGGTGCGATCGGTGGTGGTCCCGGAGAGCCACCACATTCTCCGCGCCGGACAGCGCCGCAGCAAGGTGAAAAAGAGAGGACCTGGTGAACGACCAGTAGGCGGCCGTATCCGCCAGCCCGAAGTGTTGCAGCAAACGCGCGTCTTCGGACGCCGAGAGCGTTGTGATGTGGGCAAGCTGCATGGGATCGCCGAGAACAACCGCACGCTTTGCACGCATGAGGAGAGGCAGGACCGACGCAATGTCGCACTGACTCGCCTCATCGATCACCACCAGATCGAAAATGCCAGCATCGTAGGGAAGGCGCCCTTTCGCGGAGAGCGCGGTCACGGCCCAGCAGGGGATGACGCTCCGAAGGCTGTTGAGCATTGCAAGCCAATCGATCCTTGGCATGGCTTGGTCTGCATCGTCGGCGAGTTGCAGTTGCAGGGCGCTCGCATAGTTGGCGGCGGCCCTGCGTTCCTCCGATGACATGCCTGCCGCGCGCACGGCCAGGGAAAGCCGCCACAGCGGCTCGGCCACTTGAGCCTTCTGCTGCTGGACATCGCGAAGGCGAAGCGCGATTTCCGTATCAGCCGGCATACTTTTCAGACGATCGGCCTCGCGGATATACTCCGCCACCTTCGGCAGTATCGCCACTCGCTGCCGCAGATCACGGAGGACATCCCCGATACGGGCGTTGTCGTCAGGCAGAATGTCTCCGGCAAGTCCCGTTTGAATACAACGCAGCCGTGCCTCCGCCAGCGCAGCCTCCCGGCCCTTGCGGAGCAGTGGCCAAAATAGATTCGCGAGCATGCCGCGGCGCGCCGGATCACAGGACCGGGCGGCACGGTCCAGCCGGTCCACGACAGCTCCAGCATCGACCGGCAGCATCCTTAGGGCACGCATGCCAGCTTCGCCAAAAATGCGCCGCAAGGGCTCCAGTTCATTCTCAAGGTCAGAAACGCGGTTGCGCTGATGCATCAGCGCCGCCAGCTCATCGCGCAGCGCTGCTTCGTTCGCTCCGATATCTTCGCCCTGGCGGCGCAGGGTCTCGAGCTGGACTGCCTGCGCTGCATCGGTACCGGCAGCCAAGAGGCGGCCGAGCTGCTCCGCGAGTTTCGTCATCAGCTCACGCTTTGCTCCCAGCCGGACCATAACGGGACGGTCGGCCAGCGCGTTGACCCGCTGCTCCACGACGTCGACCGCCTTGTTATTGCGACTCGCGAAAAGAACCGTCTGGCCGTTCCACACAGCGTTAACGAGCAGCGCCGTGACGACCTGGGATTTTCCGGTACCCGGCGGACCTGTGATGACCGTCAGCGGCTCAACAAGGCCTTTCTGGACCGCTAAACGCTGTTCGGCGTTGAGCGATACCACCTCCAACACACCACGCGGCGCCGCGCCGCGCGTATTGAAGCGTTCTTCAATCCAGGCACCCAGCGCACTCCCGGCCAGCCGTTCATCCGGCTGGCGGCTCAGCGCCTCAAGCTCGCTCTCCAGGCCAGCCGTGTACCGAGGCTGGTCGACCAGGAAGACCGCCGCGCGGTTCACAATGCCTTCGGTGTCAACCGAGCGAAGGGGACCATCTCCCTCGACGCGATATGGATCGTATCGCTCCACCCAAGGCCAGTCCGGCCGCACGTCAGGCAGACGGAAGAGGACGTCATCAAGATCGGGCTGCTCCGCGGCATCGGCCCGTAGTCCGAGTTCGGCCATTGTGTCCATCGCCTCTGCGACGGCGGCAGACGGACCTCCCGGCGAGAAATACTTCAGGGCTGCATGGTTGAAGGCGATTCGTCCAACCTCGAACCGGCGTCCATCCGCTCCGAAGGGAAGGAGCAGCAGCGGCTCCAGCACGCGAAAGCTGTTCCCTTTCTTGTTCCGGATTTTCCTGACCAGAATAGGATAGCCGACATAGAGCGTATGCGTGCGGGACTTTGCCCCCTTCCCGACGAGCCGCCTGACTTTCTCTCCCGGCTCGTAGGGCTCGTCGCTCAAAGCAGGGATGAGAGGCAGATCCGCATAGTCGAGATCATCGAATTTGCTCGACGCATAAACGCTGACGTCGAGCTGCACATCCCGGGCAACCGCCTCCAAAAAGTAGCGGGCAAGACGGCCAATCTTGCTATCGGGCAGTGCTTCTACAGATCGCTCAGGCGCATTTCCGCTTCCGTCCGCAACCCACCAGCAAAACTTGTCGTCCTGCCGCACATGACGTCGCAGCGGCCCATGCAGCGCCGCGTTGACCGTCTTCCGATCCAACTCCAACCCGGCGGCAATGCGAGATGCGCGCTGCCCCGGATTCTGGCTGATCCAACCTAGGATCGCGTCGGTGCTGCTATCGCTCATTCCCCCGTCGTCGCCGGAAAGGCCGGGCCAATCAAGGCATGCGGGACCCGCGCGCGACAACCGCACGCCAGAAAGGTGCTAGAATCGCGGGAAGAGTCGCGCGCGAATTGGGGCTGACGCCAAGGCGCCGAATTAGGTGGCAATCCCAACTATGTTCCTATATTGTTCCAATTCGCTCTTTGAAGCTGTCCATCCGTCGGCACGGGACCGCGCCTGGTCCCTCCGCCAGCCCCCTCGCCCTGGGCCACCCTGGCATTTTGTCCGAAATCGCGCCGTTTCGGCCCTTCTTCAACCAGTGCGTGTGGTTCCGCCCTCCGCGGGGAAGGGGGGTTTGTCCCAAACGCGCGAGTTAAGAACGTCTTCTCAACGCCACCGGGCGCGACCCGTCCCGGTCATCCCCCAGGACCAGAAAAAGGAGGGGGTCCCAGGGGGAGTTCGCTCCCCCTGCACGCTGTCCAAACCGGAAAAGCCGCTCTGGCGCCGCTTTACGCGCCGCCCCCATGCGGCCACTCTCCTCCCGAAACGGCGGGGCGTAAGCCTCGAACCGCACCCTGGGAGAGACGCCATGACCCCGTCCCTGACCGCGAGCCGTCGCGGCCTTCTGCTCGGCGCGAGCGGCGCGCTGCTCGCCGCACCGCATCTCGCGCGGGCGCAGACGCAGTACCGCCCCGAATACAAGCTCTCCGTCGTCGGCAACCGCCCGATCCCCTTCGCCGAGGGCGCCTTCCAATGGGCGGAGCTGATCACCCAGCGCTCCCAGGGCCGCATCAATGTCCGCGTCTATCCCGGCAGCCAGCTCGTCGGCGGCGACCAGACGCGGGAGCTGCTGGCCATGCGCCAGGGCGTGATCGATTTCGGCGTCTTTTCCACGATCAATATCGCGCCGCAGGTGCGGGAAGTGGGACTCTTCCAGCTGCCCTTCCTGATGCCCGACCACCGCGCCTTCGACGCGCTGATCCGCGGCGAGGTCGGGCGCGACCTGTTCGGCGTGATGGAGCGGCGGGAGGTCGTCCCCCTCGCCTGGGGCGAGAACGGGTTCCGCGAGATCTCCAACTCCAAGCGCGTCATCCGCACGCCCGAGGACATGCGCGGGCTGAAGATCCGCTTCGCCGCCGGCGCCATCTTCAACGACATCTACAACGGCCTCGGTGCCAACCCCGTGCAGATGTCCTTCGCGGATTTGCAGCCGGCGCTCTCCACGGGCGCGGTGGATGGGCAGGAGAATCCGATCAACCTCTTCCTCGCCTTCCGCATGGACACGCTGGCGCAGCGCTACCTGACCATCTGGAACTACGTGAACGACGCGCTGATCTTCGCGCTGTCGCGGACGGTCTGGAACAGCTTCACGCCCGCGGACCAGCAGCTGGTGCGGGACTGCGCGGTGGAAGCGGGTGCCAACCAGATCACGCTGACCCGGCGCGGCCTCGGCATCCCCGGCACCGACGACAGCTCCATCCAGGAACTCCGCCGCCGCAATGTCGAGGTGACGGCGCTGACGAACGAGGAGAAGGCCACCTTCGGCCGCGCGCTGCGCCCGGTCTATGAGCGCTGGTCGCAGACCGTCGGCGCGGAGCTGGTGCGCAAGGCCGAGGCCGCGATCCGCACCTCCGGCACCTGACACCAAGGTGAGCGTCGAACGCGATCCGCTCGCCCCGCAGGCGAATCCGCGCACGCGGGTGCCCCTGCGGATCGAGGAGGTCCTGCTCGCCGCCATCATGGCGGCGATCGCGCTCATCACGGGCGCCAACGTCGTCACGCGCTACACCACCAACATGTCGCTCGCCTTCACCGAGGAATACTCGGTGGCGCTGATGGTGGGCCTCGCGCTGATCGGCACGGCGCTCGCCATGGCGGGCGGGCGGCATATCCGGATCGCCTATTTCACCGACCTGATGTCGAAGCCCTGGCAGCGGCGCTTCGAGATCGGCGCCATGCTGCTCGTCATCCTGTGTTTCGGGATGCTCGCCTGGTACGGGGCGGTGCTGACCTGGCAGGAATATGACTGGGAGATTCTCTCCTCGGGCCTCGGCCATCCGCAATGGCTCTACACGGGCTGGCTGCCCGTGCTGTCGCTGATGGTCATCGGGCGCGCGGCGGGGCGCATCATGCGCCTTGCGCGCGGGGAGGATGGCTGAGAGCCATGGTCGGCGCGATCCTCTTCCTCTCCTTCGGCATCATGCTGCTGGCGGGCGTGCCCATCGCAGTGGGGCTGGGGCTCGCCGGCACGCTCGCCATCGCGCTCTCCGGCGGGTCGGAGATGGCGATGCCCACCAATGTCTATGCGGGGATCGCGAAGTATCCGCTGATCGCCATCCCGATGTTCGTCCTCGTCGGCAGCGTCTTCGACCGCACGGGCGTCGCGCTGCGCCTGGTGCGGTTTGCGACCGCCATCGTGGGCGCGGGGCGCGGGGCGCTCGCCTCGGTCGCGGTGCTGGTCGCGATGGTGATCGGCGGTATCTCGGGCTCCGGTCCCGCCACCTCGGCCGCGGTCGGCCAGGTGGTGACGCGGAGCATGGTGGCCGACGGCTACCCCCGCCCCTTCATCGCGAGCACGGTGGGCGCGGCGGCCGCGACCGACATCCTGATCCCGCCCTCGATCGCCTTCATCATCTACGCGGTGCTGGTGCCCGGCGTTTCGGTGCCCGCGATCTTCATGGCCGGGATGTTCCCGGGAATCCTGGCGGGGCTCGCGATCATCGTGCCCATCGTCGTCATCTCGATGATCAAGGATTTCGGCGGCAAGGCGCGGCAGAAGGACGCGCTCTCGATCTGGCAGACCTTCAAGGAGGCGTTCTGGGGGCTGATGGCGCCCATCGTCATCCTGGGCGGCATGCGGATCGGCGCCTTCACGCCGACGGAAGCCGCGGTCATGGCCGTGGGCTACGGCCTCTTCATCGGCTTCGTCGTCTACCGCTCGCTCACCTGGCGCGACGTCTATGAGATGCTGATCGAGGCGGGCGAGCTCTCCGCCGTCATCCTGATGGTCGTCGCGCTGGCCTCGGTCTTTGCCTATGCCTGCTCGACCCTCGGCATCGTGCAGCCGGTCGCGCTTTGGGTGGTGGGCCTCGGCCTCGGCGAATACGGCACGATCGGGCTGCTGATGATCGTGCTGATCGTCATCGGCATGTTCCTCGACGGGGTCTCGACCTTCCTCATCCTGCTGCCGGTGCTGATCCCGATCGCGCAGGCCTATCACTGGGACCTGACCTGGTTCGGCGTGATCCTGACCATGAAGATCGCGATCGGCCAGTTCACGCCGCCGATGGCGGTGAACCTGATGGTGTCCTGCCGCATCGCCGGCGTGTCCATGGAAAGCACCATCCCCTGGGTGGTGTGGATGATCCTGGCGATGTTCGTGGCGCTGGCGCTGGTGGTGGTCTTCCCGGGGATCGCGCTCTGGCTGCCCCGGGTGATGGGGCTTTAGTTCGAGCGCCCCTCCTGCGACAGCCGGGCGATCACGGGGCGCAGCGCGGCCTCCTCCGCCGCCCAGCTCTGCGCGAATTCCGCGGGCGCCTGGTAGGTGATGCCGATGCCGAGCTCGCGCATCTTCTCCACATGCTCGGGTGAGGCGATGGCGCGCCGGAACGCCTCGGCCAGAGTCCGGTGCACATCCGGCGGCAGGCCGGCGGGCGCCACGAAGGCGCGGATCGATCCGAAGACCACGTCGAAGCCCTGCGCGCGCGCGGTCGGCACGCCGGGCATGTAGGGGCTGTCCGCCACGGCCATGACGGCGAGCCCGCGCATCGCGCCCTGCCGTACCATCGCCATCGACGTGCCGACGGCCAGCACCCCCGCTTCGGTCTGCCCGCCGAGCAGCGCGGTGATCGCTGGTCCCGCGCCCTGGAAATGGATCTGGTTGAAGCGCAGCCCCGCCAGTTCCTGCAGCCGCAGCGAGGCAAGATGCTCATGCCCGAGCTGCCCGTTGTCCGACATGCGGAAGTCATCGGGCCTGGCGCGCGACGCCGCGACCAGATCTGCGAGCGTGCGGAGCGGGCTGTCGGCGCGCACGAGGATGACGCCGGGATCGGTCGCATGCAGGCAAATGGTGGAAAAACTCTCCCGCGTGAACTGCGCCTGGCGCGCCGGTTCCAGATACAGCGTCGTCGTCTGCGGCCAGAGGCCGTAGCCGATCGTGTAGCCATCGGGCCGCGCGCGGGCGACCTGGGTCATGCCGATCTGGCTCGCCGCCCCCGGGCGGTTCAGCACGACGAAGGGAATGCCGAGCTCGCGTTCCAGCAGCGGCGCGAGCGCGCGCGCGCCCGTGTCGTTCCCGCCGCCGGGCGGATAGGGGACGATGAGTTCGACGCGCCTCCCCGGTTCGGGGTAGCGCGCCTGCTGCGCGAATGCCGGCATGGCCATGGCCGCCGGCGCGGCCAGGACAGCGCGGCGGCGCATCACGAACCGACCGCCTGGAAGTCGTAGACGCCGACGCCCTGCAGGAGGGCGAAGCGGCAGGGACCCATGGCCTTGCCCGTCACGCGATGCGCGGTCCTGATCGGCACGGCGTGCATCTGGCCGGGCTGGAGTTCCGTCACGCTGCTCGGCGCGCGGGTCTCGATGACCATCGGCCCGTCCATGCAGATGAAGGTGTCGGTCACCTCGGAATGCCAGTGCCACGGCACCTCCTGGCCGGCATCGAGCGTCAGCACCTGCATGCGCAGCCCCGCGGATTCCGCGATCAGCTCGCGGCCCTTCAGCGGATAACTGCCTCGGTTGCGGACTTCCATGGTGATTACTCCTGCTTCGGAGGATGCGTCGCCCACCAGTGACGCGCGATATCCATGCGGCGACAAACCCAGACATCGCGCCGCTGCGCGACATGCGCAAGGAAACGCTGCAAGGCCGCGTGCCGGCCCGGACGGCCGACGATCCGGCAATGCAGCCCGACCGACATCATCTTTGCACGTCCCGCGCGGCCTTCCGCTAACAGCACGTCGAAGGCATCGGTGAGATAACGCTCGAACCCGTCGGGCGAGGAGAAGCCGGGCGGCACCGCATACTTCATGTCGTTGTTGTCGAGCGTGTAAGGGATGATGAGCTGCGGCCTGCCCGCGACCGTCACGTAATGCGGGAGGTCGTCGTCATAGCTGTCGGAGTCGTAGAGAAAGCCGCCATGTTCCGCGACCAGCCGCCGCGTGCGCGGGCTGATGCGGCCGGTGTACCAGCCGACCGGCCGCGTGCCGCAGAGCCGTTCGATCGTCTCGACGCATTTCGCAATTTCTGTTCGTTCCGTCGCCTCGTCCATGCCGTGGTAGTCGATCCAGCGCCAGGCGTGGGACGCGACCTCGTGCCCCCGCGCGGTGAAGGCGCGCGCGACGGTCGGGTTCAGTTCCAGTGCGCGGCCGACGCCGTAGACCGTCAGCGGGAAGCCATGGGCCGAAAAACTGCGCAGGATGCGCCAGACACCGGCGCGCGCGCCGTAGTCGAACTGCGTCTCCACCGTGCGGTTGCGCTCGCCCACCGTGGGCGCGCCGCCGGGGACTTCGTGCAGATACAGCTCCGACCCGGCATCGCCGTTGAGCACCGTGTTCTCGCCGCCCTCCTCGTAGTTCAGCACGAAGGAGAGCGCGAGCTTCGCACCCCCGGGCCATCGCGGGTCGGGCGGCGTCTCGCCATAGCCCAGGAAATCGCGCGGATATTCGCTCTCCGCGGCAAGGATCGGTCGGTCCGTCATCGCGTCACCCACGCAAGCCCCCGCACGGAGGCCCCGCACCGATGATGCCAGCGATCGCCCACCCGAAGAAGGCCCGGCGCGGCCGCGTCAACCCGGTGGCGGCACCAGGGCGCGGCTGCTGTCGAATTGATGCAACCCGGCCGCGCTTCCCCGATAGAGCGCCAGCCACAGCCCGATATTGCCGGTATGCGTGATGAGCTGCCGGCAGCGGGCCAGCACGCCGACGCAGGCGAGCAGGGTGGAGGCGAAATCGCCGCGCGACATCCCGTATTCGCGCGCGATGTCCTGCCTGTGGACGGCCGTGCCGCCGGCCGTCACCGGCATTTCGTCGAAATACACGCAGCGCGGCCCGAAATGGCCGACGACCGCGTCGCGGATCTGCGCCTGGTCGGTCTGGACCAGCAGGCGCAGCGCCGGATCGGCGCCCAGCAGGCGCTCGGCGAGCGCGATGTAGTCCTGGATATCCGCGGGCGCGACCTCGGTGTGCTTGTCGGTGCCGCGGTACCAGAGGCCGACGAGCCGGGCGGGATCCAGGCCGTGGCGGCCGAGCAGGTCGCGCTGCCGCTGCCGCACCGGGGCCGCCGGCATGAAGTGGCGGCGCACGAAGGGCACCAGCGCGCCGAAGTCGAGTTCCCGGTAGCGGCCGTGATTGTCCCGCGTCGCTCTGAAGACGACGGGCCGCGCCGGCAGGGCCACGCCCGCATCGGGTTCGAACAGGCGCCGGTACACGTCGCCGGGCGCGCCGGGATCGCGGAAATCCGCGAAGACGGCCGATCCGTCGATCCCGCGCGTGCGGATGCCGCAGCGATGCAGGTCCAGCACGGAGGACAGCGCCGTCGTGCAGACCGAGAAGAACCCGGCATCGTGCCGCAGCACGAGGGCGGCCGAATACGATCCGTCGGCTTCCCGGCGCAGCGCGGCCGCGCGCGCGAAGGGCAGGCCCGGCGCGCCCGCGAAGACCCTGACCTTGTCCAGATGCAGCGCGGAATGGCGATCGACCTGCAGGCGCAGCCGCCGTGCGGGGATGGGTTCCGCGAGATCCAGCGTCAGCGGCCCGCCCATGCGCACGCCACCGAAGACGAAGCCGATGCGCGCCGCCTCCCGCCAGGGCGCATCGGCGGCCGGCGCCAGCAGCACGCGGAGCGGCACCGCGCGCTCGGCACCGAACAGCCC
>JAYRQX010000455.1:0-1721 GCA_041910415.1 Acetobacteraceae bacterium
GCGCGGTCGCGCATGCGCGCTCCCAGCCCGCTCCCGCGGGCTGCCGAGTGCGCCCCTCCTCGCAGGTGCGCCCTTCTCCCTCCCCTGCGAACGCAGTGAGCGGGGGAGGGCAGGGCAAACGCGAAGCGTTTGCCCTGGGGGTGGGGGCAAGCCGTCCCGGCGGTTAACGACCGTTCACCTTGCGGCGAATCGCCCGATTCGCAGGTCGTTCGCCCGGCGGGCTTCAGGCGCGCCATGCGGAATTCCGGGCATTCCGGCAGGACGCTGAAAAAAAACCCGCCTCCGCCCAGAAAAACCTTGCACCCCCCGCGCGGCGGTCTATATGCCCGCCCCTAGACGCAGTACGCACGTGCCTCTGGCCCCAGGCCCCAAGGGAAAGTCTCCCCTTCGGCGCAAGGTTTACGCAACGACGTCAAGCGTTCTGGCAACCCCGGGCGGCTCGCCGCCCGGCCTCACTTGGTCGCTGGTTCGTTCGACCGTTCGTCAATCTGGGGCCCCGCCATCCGCGGGATCATGCCCCCGCTGGATGGGAAAGGTGGTGCGCGATGACCCCCAAGGTCGCCCGCTATCTCGCTGATCACGCGCCGGCCACGCCGTGCCTGGTGCTGGACGTCGATCATGTCGAGCAGAATTACCGCAAGCTCCGGCAGGCGATGCCGCTCGCGCGCATCTACTACGCGGTGAAGGCCAACCCGGCGCCGCAGATCCTCGAGCGCCTGGTCGGCCTCGGCTCGCATTTCGACGCGGCGTCCTTCGAGGAGATCGCGGGCTGCCTCGCCGCCGGTGCGGAGCCGCGTGCGATCTCCTACGGCAACACCGTGAAGAAGGTGAGCGCGATCCGCGCGGCCTATGCGCGCGGCGTGCGCATGTTCGCCTTCGATTCGGAGGAGGAGCTGGAGAAGCTCGCGCAGCATGCGCCGGGTGCGTCGGTCTATTGCCGCATCCTCGTCGGGAACGACGGTGCCGAGTGGCCGCTGAGCAGAAAATTCGGCTGCGAAGTGGAGATGGCGCGCGACCTGATGCTGCGCGCGCAGCGGCTGGGCCTCGACCCCTATGGCCTGTCCTTCCATGTCGGCAGCCAGCAGGTCCGCACGCGCGCCTATGAAGCCGCGATCGGCAAATGCGCCATGCTGTTCACCGACCTCAAGGCGGCGGGGCTCAACATCCGCATGGTCAATCTCGGCGGCGGCTATCCCGTGCGCTACCGCGCCGAGGTGCCGGAGATCGAGGCCTTCGCGGATGCCATCATGGGCGCGATGACCGAGCATTTCGGGAATGATCTCCCGGAAATCCTGATCGAGCCGGGCCGCTTCATCGTGGCCGAGGCCGGCGTGGTCTGCGCCGAGGTCGTGCTCGCCTCCCGCAAGGCGAAGGACGATCCGATCCGCTGGGTCTATCTCGACATCGGGCGCTTCGGGGGCTTGGCCGAGACCGAGGGCGAGGCGATCCGCTACGCCTTCCGCACGCCGCATGACGGCACCGAGGACGGGCCGGTGACGATCGCGGGCCCGACCTGCGACAGCACGGACACGCTCTACGAGAAGTCCAACTACCGCCTGCCGCTGGCGCTCAAGGCCGGCGATCGCGTGGAGCTGCTGGCGACGGGCGCGTATGTCACGACCTATGCCAGCCAGAAGTTCAACGGCTTCACGCCGCTGGCCGAGCACTACATCTGAACGGCTGATGTCGGGGCGATGGCCCCCACCCCCGCCCACCCCCCC
>JAYRQX010000456.1:0-1720 GCA_041910415.1 Acetobacteraceae bacterium
CCGCGCGCTCCAGCAGCAGCACGGACCGCACCGCCGCCTGCGCGGCCTGGGACGCATCCAGCCGGCCGGTCGCGAGCCGGCCGAGGAAGCGCACCTGCTCCATCGCGCTGATGGCGAGCGGGCCGCGCAGCCAGAAATGCTCCACGTCCTCGCCGGGATCGGCATTGCCGTAGGCCAGGCGCGGGAGCCATTCGCGGTAGCGCGCGAGGCCCACGCGCCGCGCGATCTCCTGGAAGATCGGCACGGCGGAGAGCGGCACGGCGTCGCGGATGGACATGTCGCGCTGCCAGGCGGCGACGGGCTGCGGGCGGCCACCATGGGGGATCACCTCGTCCACGTCGCGCACCACGCCGGTTTCGAGCGCGATCAGCGCATTCGCGACCTTGAAGCTCGAGGCCGGGATGAAGGGAAGGATGGCGCGGAGCGGGTTGACGATCTCGACACGGTCGGTCGCCGCGTCGTGGAGCGCGAAGCAGCCCTCGGCGCCGGCCTGCGCGAAGAGGGGGAGCAGGTCGTCACGGGTGGCGATGAGGAGCTCCTGGGCGCGGAGGGGGGTGACGAGGAGAGCGGGCAGCGCCAGGGCGGCGCGGCGGGGGAGCCTGCCTCCACCCCGGCGCTTCCCCGCCGACGCGGGGGAGGGAATGGGTTGCGCGGGAACGGGCATCTCAGGCGGGTTTCCCGGCCTGGGGGGCAGGCAGCGTCGCCGTCGTCGCGCCGCCGGCGAAGAGCTGCGCGGCCATGCAGATGCCGAGCTCCGCGAAGCGCTCGCGCACGCGGCGGTTCAGCTCCCGCGCCACGGCCCAGCGCTGCGCGGGCTCGGTCTTGATGCGCGCGCGCACGGTGACGCCGAGGTCGGTCATCTTGTCCACGCCCATCAGGTCCAGCTCGTCGCGGATCGCCTTGTTCCAGCGCGGCTCCTCGCGCATCGCCGTCGCGATGGCGCGCAGCTCCTCGCCCACGCGGTCGGTGTCCTGCTGGTAGGTCACGGTCACGTCGATGACGGCGAAGGCGTAGTCGCGCGTCATGTTCGTCACCGTCGAGACCGCGCTGAAGGGGATGATGTGCACCGACCCATCCGTCGCGCGCAGCCGGATGGAGCGGATGGAGAGCTGTTCGACCACGCCGCTGAGCGCGCCGACCTGCACCACGTCGCCCACCGCCACCGCATCCTCGAAGAGCAGGAAGATCCCGGTGATGACGTCGCGCACCAGGGTCTGCGATCCGAAGCCGATGGCGAGGCCGACGACGCCGGCGCCGGCGATCAGCGGCGCCACGTTGACGCCGATTTCCGTCAGCACGTTGAGCGCCACGAAGATCAGGATCACCACGAACAGCGCCGTGCGCAGCATGGGCAGCAGCGTGCGCACGCGCGCCGACCGCGCCGCCTGCGCATCGCGCGACAGCTTCGTCAGATGCCGCTGGATGGCGGCGTTCGACGCTTCCCACACCACCACGGCCAGGATCAGCGTGAAGCCGATGGAGACGACGGAGCCGATCACGCGGTTGCCGAGGCTGCCCGAGCCGAACCAGGAGAAGGCTTCGAGCCCCCAGGCTTCCAGCAGGAAGAGCACCGCGATCACGCTGATGATGACGCTGCCGACGCCGCGCAGCACGGGCAGATAGCGGTTCGCCCGCGCCTCCAGCCCCGGATAGCGGCTGTGCAGGTCGGGCGCGATGCGGAAGGCGCGGTCGATGCCGCGCCGGAGCGCGAGGTCGGCGA
>JAYRQX010000457.1:0-10942 GCA_041910415.1 Acetobacteraceae bacterium
CTTCCAGGGCCAGCGCCTTCTGCGGTGCCAGCGCTTCCGCCTCGAAGCGGACCTGCAGCAGGAGGCCGCGCTCGGCGGCCAGGCCCTCGATGTGCTGCCTGAAGGGGTTGCGCGGGCTGGGCAGCACGAGCTGCACCTCGCCCAGCCGCGTGAAGGGCACCGGGCGGTCCATCCTGTAGCCGGCGGATGCGGCGGCGATCAGGTGGATGCGCTCGCTGAACAGCGGCCGCAGCGCGATCGCCGCCGAGGGCGCGGGATCGAAGACCAAAGCGAGATCCGCCTCGCCGCTCAGCAGCCCATCGCGCAGATGGTCTGCAAAGCCGCCGATGAAGCGGATGTTCACCGCCGGATGGGTCCGGATGAAACGGCGCGCCAGCCCCGCGCTCAGTCGTTCCAGCAGCAGCCAGGGCACGCCGATCGTCACCCGGCCCGAAACCGCGCCCTGGCGCGAGAGCATGTCGGTGCGCAACTGCGAAAGCCCTGCCAGCAGCGGCCGGACCCGGTCGGCCATGGCCAGGCCCTCGGGCGTCAGCGCCAGGCCGCGGCCGTGGCGGCGGAACAGGGTGACGCCGAATTCCGCCTCCAGCAGGCGCATCTGGCGGCTCAGCGCCGTCTCGGCGATGCGCAGACGGGTGGCGGCGCGGCGCAGGCTGCCCTGCTCGGCGACTTCGAGGAAGGTGGTCAGCTGACGCAGATCCATGGCGGGCTCCAGATCGCGAATCCTGCGCAATCTGAATGCTGTCGTTTGACATGGAAAGCAGATCTCCCGCGTTCCTAGTCTTCCGTCCCGGAACGATGGGAGACCGCGGATGACGATGCGACGGAGACAGGTCCTGGCCTTTGCGGCCGCCGCGCTGGCGCGGCCGGCGCTGGCGCAGCCGACCTTTCCCGCGCGGCCGATCACCATCGTGGTACCCTATGCCGCGGGCGGCATCACGGACACGCTCGCGCGCATGATGGCCGAGCGGCTGGCCCAGCGGCTCGGCGTGCCGGTGGTGGCGGAGAACCGCAGCGGCGCCGGCGGGCTGATCGCCGCCCAGGCCGTCGCCCGCGCGCCGGCCGATGGCCACACGCTGCTGATGCTCAGCACCGCCATGCTGGTCGCCGCCGCGAACAGCCCCGAGCAGAATTTCGACCCCATGGCCACGCTGGCGCCGGTCGCCTTCGTCGCCGGGCTGCCGAGCGTGCTGGTCGTGCATCCCTCGGTGCCGGCACGCAGCGTCGCCGAGTTGCTGGCGCATCTGAAGGCCAATCCGGGCCGCGTGAATTGCGGCATCCTCGGTGAGGGCAGTTCCGACCACCAGGCCTGCCGCGCCATCGCGCGCGCCGCCGGCGGCGAGATGGAATACCCGGTCTATCGCGGCCTGCCGCCGCTCGATGTCGATCTGCTGGCCGGCGCGATCCAGCTCAATGTCGGCTCCATCCCGGTGCAGATGCCGCTGGCGCGCGAGGGCAGGCTGCGCGCGCTCGCGGTCGGCACCGCGGAACGGCTGCCGGACCTGCCCGACCTGCCCACGCTGCGGGAAGCCGGCGTGGAGTATGACGGGCTCGCCATCAACGCGCTGTTCGCACCGGCCGGCACGCCGGCGCCGGTGATCGCGCGGCTGAACGCCGAGACGCGCGCCATCCTGGAAGACATCGCCGTGCGGGACCGCATCGCCGAGCTCGGCACCATCCTCGGCCTGCCGGACATCGCCTCGCTGGGTGCCACCTTCACCCGCGACTGGCAGGCCGCCCAGGCCATGCGCCAGCGCTGACATCGCCAAGGGAGGGAACCCTATGACCTATTCCGTCGCCGCCCGCTGCCCGCGCAGCGGCGAATACGGCGTCGCGGTCGCGACTTATTCGCCCAATGTCGGCGCCTCCGTGCCGCTGGTCGTCAGCGGGCGGGGCGCGGTCGCTTATCAATGCGTCACCTCGCCCATGCACCGCGCGCTGGCGGGGCGGATGCTCGCGGAGGGCGCCTCGGCCGAGGGCACGCTGGCGGCACTGGCGTCGCAGGATCCGTTCTGGCGGCAGCGCCAGGTCTCGCTCGTGGACATGTTCGGCGGCGTCGCCGCGCATACCGGGGAAACCGCGCCCGTCCATGCCGGGCATCGGCTCGGCCGGGGCTTCGTCGTGGCGGGCAATGTGCTGACGGACACCTGCCTGGCGGAGACGCATGCGGCATTCCTCGCCTCCGAGGGAAGTGACCTGTCGTTGTCGGAACGGCTGCTGCGCGCATTGGAAGCAGGGGCGCGGTCGGGCGGGCAGCCGGAGGGGCTCACCTCGGCCGCGCTGCTGCTGCATGGCGCCGCCCCCTTTCCGCTGCTCGATCTGCGGGTGGATCTGAACGACGCGCCGGTGAAGGAACTGCGAAGGCTGCACGACTTCATGCGGCCCCTGCAGGCCTTCTACCTGCAGCGCAAGATCGACCCGACCGGGCTTGGGCGTTGGTGGCAGGAGCGGATGGCGCTGGTGCCGGGCTGGAAGCCCAATCACCTGATCCAGGTCGTGCCTCAGCAGTGACGGGAGAAGCCGACATGACGACCGAGGAACTGCTGCACGCCTTCGCCGTGGCCTGGAACCGCCACGACCTCGATGAGCTACTGGCGCTGTGCACCGAGGATTGCGTGTTCGAGACGGCGGCCGGGCCGCTCGCCTGCAGCACGCGGCATCAGGGCCGGGCGGCGCTGCGCGCGGCCTTCTCCGCCGCCTGGCGGACCTGGCCCGATGCGCGATGGGAGGAGGCGACGCATGTCGTCGCCGGCAATCGGGCCTTCGTGCATCGCACGCAGCACCGGGTTGTGCCGGCTGGCACTGATGGCGCCCATGTGCAGCACCGCCCGCACCGAGGCCCGGCCGCCGCCAGTCCGAAGCATTGCTTCGGACGCTCCTGCCCTTCCACTGCCCGGCCTGGCGCGTCCACGGCGCAAGCCCGGCGAGGGCTGCGATCTCGCGCCGGTCGAGGCTGCCCAGTTCGGGCATCTCGGCGATCAGCGTGCGCGCGATGGTCGAGCCGACCCCCGGCACCGAGGTGAGCAGGTCCTCCTTCTCGCGCCAGGCGGGGGAGCCGCGGACATCCTCGTCGATCTCCGCCTCGACCTCGGAGAGTTCACGCTGCAGCGCCCCGAGCAGGCGGGTGATGGAAGCCCGCAGGCGGCGCTCGGTGAAGCGCTTCAGGCGCTGCTGCTAGGCCACGATCATGGCGATGATCTGCCGCCGCCGGCCGACCAGATCGGCAAGCCGCACCGTCGCCTCGTCGGGCAGCAGGCGCGCCTCGGGCCGGGTGGCGGCGGCGAAGCGGGCGATCAGGCGGGCGTCGATCGGATCGGTCTTGGCGCGCTGGCCAAGCGCCCGGCCGAAGGCGCGCACCTGGGCAGGATTGACCACGGCGACCGCCAGGCCGGCGCCGCCGAGGGTGGCGGCAACCACGGTCTCGAAGCCGCCGGTGGCTTCGAGCGCGACCAGCTCGGGGCCGAGCGGGCGCAGCCGGGCCAGCAGGTCGTCGAGGCCGGCCGCATGGCGCCCGACCGCAAAGGCCTCGCCCGAGGGCAGGACCGCAACGTCCAGGCGGTCCTTGGAGACATCAATACCGACATAGGTGGGCTCCATGGCGACCCGTCCTTGCGCAAGCGGGCTTCGGGAGCGGCCCAAGCGACTGTTCGGGTTCACAGGAACGACGGAGGGGGAACCACGCTCATGCACGGGCTCGCACACCCCAGGGTCAACCGGCCTCCCCTCCGCCACCGCGCCGGACAGCCGTTGGTCCAAGATCGCGTCAGGGATGACCGGCTCTTTGCGT
This sequence comes from Acetobacteraceae bacterium, assembly GCA_041910415.1. Lineage (GTDB taxonomy): Bacteria > Pseudomonadota > Alphaproteobacteria > Acetobacterales > Acetobacteraceae > JAYRQX01. Next base: position 3,785 of record JAYRQX010000457.1, read on the forward strand.
CTGACCATGGCGGGCTCCTTCCTTTCCCATCATGACCGGCCACACACGGAATTCACGACCGTCCCTCGCGATCACGCGCTCGACACGACCGCATCCGCGCAGCCATAGACAGCCACAATCGGTTCGAACCAAGCTGAAGCACCCGGGAATGTGACGGCATAAGGAAGACCGAGTTCGTCGCTCGCACCGGGACCGATTGGGCTGCCCTTCTCGCCGCCGCCATGGCATCAAGGGCCGATGCCCAACATGATATCGCCGCTTCGTCTGCGTTCGGTCGAAGCCTTCGCGCTCGCCTTGCCTTTGCGCGCCCCGATACGCTTGGCCAGCGAGACCGTTGCCACGGCGCAGACAGTGCTGGTGCGCGCCGTCGACGAGGACGGGCGCGAAGGTTGGGGCGAGGCCTCCGTCGCGCCCACCATGACCGGCGAGCTGCTGCCCGGCATGGTCGCAGCGCTGGAAGGCTTCGTCGGACCTGCCCTCTGCGCCGCACCGCTCGCGGATCCCGAGGCGCTGTCGATGCGTCTCGCTCGCGCGATCCGCGCGAACACCGGCGCGAAATCCGCCGCCGAATGCGCGGTGCTGGACCTGATGGCGCAGCGCCGTGGCGAGCCGCTCCACGCCTTGCTCGGTACGAAGCTGCACGATCGCGCTGCGGCGATCCTGATGCTCGGGGAAAAGGATGCCGATGCGACGCTCGCTGCGCTGCGGGCGGGGATCGATCGCGGCATGACCCATTTCAAGGTGAAGGTCGGGCTGGCACCGACGCCCGAGGCGGATGCGGCGCTGGTCACCCGCCTGCGCGCTACGATTGGTCCCGGGCTACACCTCGCGGCCGATGCCAACATGGCCTGGAGCCCCGCGCAGGCGATCCGGTTCCTTCATGCCCTGCCACCGCATGCGCTGAACTACCTGGAACAGCCCGTCGGCGACGATGACCTGGACGGAATGGCGGACGTCGCCGCTGCATCCTTGGTGCCCATCTGCGTCGACGAGGGCCTGCATGGCGCCGCAGACATCATCGCGCATGCCGATCGTCGCGCCGCCACTGGCGCGGGGCTCAAGGCGATCAAGCTCGGTGGCCTGCGCGCGACCGTCGCCGCGGATGCGCTGGCGCGGGCGCATGGCATGCGCACGACGCTGGCCTGCAAGATCGCGGAATCGTCCGTCGGCGCCGCCGGCATCCTGCACGCCTGCGCCGTGCTGCCCGATCTCGGTTGGGGCGTGAGCCTGACCCACGCCTATCTCGCCGAAGACAGTGTCGACGACCCCATCGCGATCAGCGCCGGCCAGGCCATGGTTCCGGCCGGCTCTGGCCTGGGCGTCGCCCCCTCGCTGGACCGCCTGGCGCGGTTCCGCGCACGCTTCTGATCGCCTGCAGCCGCGGAGAGCCCGATGAACGCCGATGATATCGTCCTTGCACTGAAGCGCATCGCGGAGGAGGCGGCGGAGGCCGAGGGTCCGGAGGAAGCGCTCTGGACCATCACGCGCGCCGTGCCCGCGATGCTCGGCGATCCTTCGGCCGCGCTTCGTCCCAACGCCTTCCGCGAGGTGCCGCCGCCCGCCATCGGTACCGCCGCGACCTTCTTCATGCGCATGCCCGACGGCGCGCATCACCTCATTACCGCCCCGGTCAACTTTCCAGCGAAACAGCACCATGAACTCGTGCGCATCACGCTCGGTCATCCGGGTGAGGTGGCGCGCACGCATCGTCCGCTGCTGCTGCGCGATACGGCGCTGCACCCGAGCTTCGTGAAGATCCTGCAGAGCTTCCGCGCGGGCTCCTCGATGTTTGCGCCGCTGCTCTGGCGCGGCGACTATCTGGGCGTGCTGATCTGCGCCAACGCCGCGCGCGGCACCTTCGCCGAGCGCGATCTCGCGGCATTGCAGGCCTTTGCCGGTCTCGCTTCTGCGCTCTGGATCGCACAAGGCGGGCCGGCCTGGCTCGGCGCGCTCGACATCAGCGGCCTGCCGGTGCGGAACGAAGGGAGCTAGGTCGGCGCCAGGCGCGGCCAGGGGCGCGCGGCCTCATAGGCCTCGGCGAGCGTCAGCAACGATTCCTCGCCCATCATGGGGCCGATCAGCTGCAGCCCGGCCGGCAGGCTGCCTTCGGGCATCGGCAGCGGCACCACGACGGCCGGCAGGCCTGCGATGTTCACCGCCGTGGAATAGGCGGCGGCGGCGCGTGGTGCGGCCGCGATGCCGCCGATCGTCTTTGGCGCCGCTTCGCGTTTCGGCCACGCAAGCGCCGGCGAGGCAGGTGTCGCGAGGACATCCCAGGACGTCATCACATCGGCCAGGCGCCAGCGGAATGCCGCCACCGCGTCCAGGTCGCGCACCAGGTCGACCGCGCTGCGCCTCGCGCCCGCTTCGGCCTGCGCTGCGATCGACTCCGTCACGCGCCCGCGCCAGTCCGCGGCGCGGGTGATGGCCGGCGAGGTTGGAGAAGAGCGTGCCCACCTCGTCCTGGCGCCAGGGACAGGCGATCGGCTCCAGATGGTGACCGAGGCTCCGCAGTGTCTCGCAGGCGGACTCGAAGGCTGTGAGGATCGTCGGTTCGATCGGGACGTCAGGCAGCGCGCCGACGACGCCGATGCGCAGCGTCGTCCTGGCTGGCTGTGCGGTCGCCGGTGTCGCCATCAGCGCAAGGGCCGCACGCAGATCGGCCACGCTGCGCGCGATGGGTCCGATCACCTGCAGATCCTGCGCCAGTGGCGGAAAGCCGAAGCGCCGCGGCACGCGCCCCACGCCAGGCTTCAGCCCCGCGACACCGGCATGGGCCGAAGGCCGGCGAATGGAACCGCCCGCATCCGTCGCGATCGCCAACGCGCCCATGCCGGAAGCGACGCAGGCGGCCGCGCCGCCGCTCGACCCGCCGGGCGACAGATCCGGCGACCAGGGATTGCCCGTCGGACCAAACACCTTGTTGTCGGTATAGCCGGACAGGGCGAGTTCCGGCGTGTTGGTCTTGCCCAGGATCACGACGCCGCCGGCGCGCAACTTCTCCACCGGCACATCATCGCGTGGCGCCACATGGTCGGCGAACAGAAGGCTGCCCCAGGTCGCGCGCAGACCGCCGACGAAGAGGTTGTCCTTCACCGTGATCGGCACGCCGTCGAGCGCGTACAGTGGTACGCCATCCTGCCAGCGCCGGGTGGCCGCCGCGGCTGCCTCGCGCGCGCCAGCCAGGTCGAGCGTGACGACGGCGTTCAGCGTGCCGTTCACCGCCTCGATCCGCGCGAGCACGGCGTCCAGCGCCAGCCCGGGCGTCACCTGCCCACTGCGGAACAGTGCCGCGAGCTCGGTCGCCGTCGCGCGCCAGAGCGTCTCGTTCATTCGTCGAGCCAGGCGACGGCGCGGATCGGGCTGCCCGTGCCCCCCTTGATCTTCAGCGGAAAGCCGATGAAGCGGAACCGCCCCTTTCCAACGAGCTTGTCGAGATTCACGACGCCTTCCATATGCGTGAAGCCGAGGTCGCGGCAGACATGGTGCACTTCGAAATTGTTCCGTCCCGGCCGGCCCGGGCTGACGCTTTCCACGCCGAACATCGTGATGCCCTTCTTCCCGAGCCAGGTCGCGCTCTCCTTCGTCAGCCCGGGGAAGTCGGTGATGTAGCTGTCCTTGCCGGTGTGGCGCTTGTAGAAGCCGGTGTGGAGCAGCACCGTATCCTTCGGCCTGATCTCGATACCGGCGGCCTTCTCCGCTTCTTCGAGATGCGCAATCGTGATGTCGGTGCGGTCGGCCACATGCGAGAGATCGAGGCACACCGCTTCGGTGAAGAAGGTTTCGAGCGGCAGCTCGTCGATCGTCTTCGCGCCGGGCCGCGCATCGAAATGCACGGGGGCATCGACATGCGTGCCGCCATGGTCGCCGGTGTGCAGCACCATCGTCGCCGCGGAGAATTCATAGCCGTCGGCGATGCGCTTCTCGTCATGCGTGCTGAAGGGATAGAGCTCGATCGTCGGATGGTTGGGCAGCCGCTGCATCTTGTGCGTGATCTCGCGGCTGAGGTCGATGAGCGTCATGATCCCTGGCATCCTGCCTGATATGTGGCACGATTATCGCTTGCCAGAAGCGCAGGACAAGCGGCCAATTCACCTCAACTGCCCGGGAGAAGACGATCGTGATGCTCCTCAGATTGCTGTTCGCGGCCACGCTGCTCGGCAGTGCGCCGGCGCTGGCGCAGGGATCCTCGGACAGGCCCGTGCGCATCATCGTCCCCATCAATCCCGGCGGCGGCACCGACATCTATGCGCGGGCGCTGGCGGAACTGGTGGCGCCCGGCCTCGGCCAGCCCGTCATCGTGGAGAACCGGCCCGGCGGCAGCGGCACGATCGGCGTGCAGCAGATCGTCGATGCGCGGCCCGACGGGCTGACGCTCGGCTTCATCTGGAACACGCCGCTGACCGCGGCGCCGCACACGCTGGGCGCACGCTACACGCCGGACAGCTACACCTCCGTGCTCAGCGTCGGCTACTCGGCGTACACGCTCTGCGCCCATCCGGATTTCCCGGCGGCGAGCTTGCAGGAGATGATCGCGCAGATCCGCGCCCATCCCGGCGAATACACCTGGGGCAATGAGGGGCTGGGCGGCACCATGCATCTCGGCGTGCAGCGCATCCTGACGCGGCTCGGCCTCGACATGACGACGGTGCCGTTCCAGGGCGCGGGGCAGACGCTGCCGGCCTTCCTCGGCGGACACATCACCTTCTATGGCGGCTCGGTCGTTGGCGTCATCAACGCTGCGCGTGCGGGCCAGGCGCGCTGCCTGCTGCTGACGACCGCCGAGAACCACCCCGAACTGCCGAACGCCTCCGGCCTCGACGCCATCGGCCTCGGCGACCACGCCATCACCATCTGGTGGGGGTTGATCGCCCCGAACGGCATTCCGACGGACCGGATGACGCGCATTCGGACGGCCTTCGTGGAAGCGGCGCGCTCACCGCGCTTTCGCCAATCCGTCGAAAGCACGGGCGCGACCTATGCGATCGTGGAGGGCGAGGCGATGGCACGCGCGACGCGACGCGAATACGACGCGCTTGGGGAGGTCGCGCGAAGCCTCGGCCTGGAGCGGACGGGACGATAGGTGCGCCGCGCGACTGTGCATGGCAGATCCATTTACCAGCCGGCGAGCGAGGCGGCACGTGCTAGATTGACTCCGATCGGTTAACCAACTTGCTGGGAAGATGCTCATTGCTGCGGGAGTTTACTCACGGCATTGCATTCTGTGCGGTGTTCGGAGCGCTCTCTCAGAGACCGCATCGGAGCATGTTCACCACCGACCAACGACCGTTGCCCGGTGGTGAACGGGGCGGTGAGAGCCCCCTTCACAGCCTCATATCACGGCTGCACAGTGAACGGCGCCTCAGGCCGGGGGAGGGAGCTGCGACATGCGGTCACGCCGCTGGATCAATCTGACTGCCGGGATGGCCATCGCCGTTGCGGCCGGCGCTCCGCCACTCGCCGCGCAGCAGGCTGAGCGACCGCTGCGCCTGGTGATGAACACCGAGCTGCAGGTCATCGATCCCCATGTCAGCCCGTCCTACGTGACGCGGACCTTCGGCTTCATGGTCTTCGATACGCTGGTCGGCATGGACAGCCAGGGACGCTTCCATCCTCAGATGCTGGAGAATTGGCAGGCCAGCGACGACCGCCTGACCTGGACCTTCCGGCTGCGCCCGGGCCTCGAATGGCATGACGGTTCGCCCGTCACGGCAGAGGATTGCATCGCCTCGCTTCGTCGCTGGGGCACGAATGACGGGCTGGGCCGCCAGCTCATCGCTGCGACGCGCGACATGCGGGTCGTCGATCAGAATACCTTCGTGCTGGAACTCTCGCGTCCGTTCAGCCAGGTGATCGAGGCGCTTGGCAAGCCGTCGCCCTATGTCGCTTTCATGATGCCGGCGCGGCTGGCGGCTCAGGCCCCTTTCTCTTCCGGCGCGCGGAATGGCGGCCGGGCGACCGCGTCGTCTTTCATCGCAACCCTCGCTACCGGCCCCGGCCCGAGCCCGCGGACTTCACCTCCGGCGGCAAGGTCGTGCACATCGAACGGACCGAGTTCGTCAGCCTGCCTGATCCTGCCGTGCGCGCGACGGCGCTCGTCGCGGGTGAGGTGGACTACCTGGAATACGCGCCGCTGGATTTCGTCGAGCGGTTCCAGCGCGACCGAAACCTCGTCGTGATGGAGCGCCCCGGCCTCGGCCAGATCATGGGCGCGATGCTCATCAACAACACCCAGCCGCCCTTCAACAACGCCGCCGTCCGGCGCGCGCTGCTGCTGTCCGTCAACTAGGCGGAGGTCGTGGCCGGGCTCGGCCTGCCGCGCTCCATGACCATGGAGTACTGCCCGACCATCTACAGCTGCGGCGCGCCGTTCGAGACGGATGCCGGCGCGGAAGGTCTGCGCAGCTTCAGCCTCGATCGCGCCCGCGCCGCGCTGCGGGAGAGTGGCTACAACAATGAACGCGTGGTGGTGCTGCACAGCCTGGATTCGGCGCTGATCAACCCGATCACGCTGGTATTGGCCGAGCAGATGCGTCGCGTCGGCTTCAATGTCGACATGGCGAGCCATGACTTTTCCACCCTCGCCCAGCGGCGCCTGAACCGTGAGCCGGTGGAGTGCGGCGGCTGGAGCGTCATGCCCGTGGTCTGGGCGGGCTACGACCTCGCGAACCCGCTCGCCAATTACGCGGTCGCCTACAACTGCACGAACAACTATCCGGGCTGGTACTGCGACCAGGACATGACGCCTCTCATGCAGGCTTTCGCTGCCGAAGCCGACCCCGCCCGCCAGCGTGAGCTCGCGGCGCGCATCCAGGCGCGCGTGCGGCACAACGCCGGCATCATCTTCGCCGGCCAGTTCTCGGCGCCCGCCGTCTATCGCGCCAATCTGCGCGGCGTGCTGACTGGCGGCTTTCCGATCCTGTGGAACATTCGGCGGGAAGGACGCTGACATGGATGGCTGCGCGATCGTCACTGGCGGCAGCAACGGCATCGGTCGCGCCGCCTGTGCTCGCCTGGAAGCCGATGGCATCCGCGCCTTCAATCTCGACATCGCCGAACCCGAGGCCGGCGTGCCCGGTACCTTCCTGCGCACGGACCTCACCGATGAGGCGGCGACGAACGCGGCGCTGCAGTCCATCGTCGCGGAGCACGAGGTGA
>JAYRQX010000458.1:0-4851 GCA_041910415.1 Acetobacteraceae bacterium
GCGCCGGCCGGTCGGGGCGCGCGGTCACATGATGCGCGAGCGCGTCGGCCAGGTTCATGCGGAGAGCCCGTACACCTTCAGCGCATTGTCGCGCAGGAATTTGCGCAGCGCCTCCGGTCGCAGCCCCAGCGCTTCCACCTCCTGCCGCGTGCGTTGGAACTGCAGCACCGGGAAATCCGTGCCGAACAGCACCTTGTCGCGGCCGATCGTGTCGATGTAGCGCACGAAGCTTTCCGGCCAGTATTTCGGGCTGTGGGCGTCGGCGACGATGTAGATGTTGGGGTGCTTCCAGGCCATGGCGATCATCTCGTCATGCCAGGGGATGCCGATGTGAATTCCGAGGATCTTCAGTTCCGGAAAATCGCAGGCGACGCTGTCCAGCGTAATCGGCCGCCCCACCGAGCGTCGCGGCAGGCGCGGATCGTAGATCAGCGACTGGCCGACCTGAAGCTGCACGGGAATGCGAAGTTCACAGCACTTGGCATAGAACGGATACCAGCGCGCATGATCGGGCGGCAGCTCGAACCAGTGCGGGTAGAAATGCCCGCCGATGAAGCCGTGCTCCTTCACCGCGCGTTCCAGCGCACGCACGCCGTCCATGCCCTCCGTCGGGTCCAGCCCCGCCAAACCGCTGAAGCGTTCCGGATACTTTCGGACGGCTTCCACCACCAACTCGTACGGCACATGGTAGCAGGCCGGGTGCCACTTCTCGCCGACCTTCGCGGCGACGAGGAAGGCGCGCGCGATCCCGGCCTCGTCCATGCGGCCGATCATGTCCTCCAGGCTGATGCCCTCGTACGTCCCGCGGTCCACGCCGATCTTGCCCTGGTAGAAGGCGGTGCGGTCGGGACGCGACGCCAGCGCCTCCTTCGTCCAGATGTTGACGACGGTGTCGATGGCCAGGATCCGCTCGCTCACAATCCCATCTCCCGCGCGACCAGGTCGCGCATGACTTCGCTGGTGCCTTCGCCGAAGGTGTAGAGCCGCGCGTCGCGCCAGAAGCGCTGCATGTCGCTCTCCGCGTGATAGCCGGCACTGGCCATGATCTGCATGCCATGATGCGTCACATATTGCAGGCATTCCGTCGCGATGATTTTTGCTTGTGCCGCTTCCCGCCGGCAGGGCTGTCCCGTCGAGATCAGCCAGGCGAGGTGCCGCACGACCAGCCGCGACTGATCCACGCGCATCTGCATGTTGGCGAGCGTGTGGCGGATCGCCTGGTTCGCACCGATGGGCCGCCCGAATTGCACGCGCTCCTTCGCGTGCGCCACCGCGATATCGATCGCCCGCTGCGCGCAGCCCGTCGTCGTCGCGGCGAGCGAGGCGCGCGAGGCGGCCAGCGTGGACATCAGGTGCCGGAAGCCCCGGCCTTCCTCGCCCATCACCGCGTCGTCCGGCACGAACACCTCGTCGAAGCCGATGTCCCAGGAGGGCATGCAGTTGTTGCCGACCTTCTCCAGCTTCGTCATCGCGACGCCCGGCGTGTTCGGCGGCACCAGCAGCATGGAGATACCCGAGGCGCCCGTGGAGCCGGGCTCGGACCGCGCGGCGACGAGCAGAAAATCCGATCCCTCCGCATCGCTGATCCAGGTCTTGCGGCCCGTGATCCGCCAGCCGCCGTCCACACGCGCCGCACGCGTCGTGATCGCGCCGGCATCGGTGCCGGCGTTCGGCTCGGTCAGCGCCAGCGCCAGCAGCAGGCACCCATCGGCCAGCTTCGGCAGCATCGCTGCCTTTTGCGCGTCGTTCCCGTAGGACAGCAGCGAGGCGATGCCGAAGCCCACCACGCGATTGAAGATCGAACCCGCGCAATAGCCATGCCAGGCCAACCGCTCCTGCACCAGGGAGACCGTGCGCCAATCCGCGCCGATCCCGCCCCATTCCTCCGGCAGCGCCAGGCGGAAGAACCCCGCCTCCCCCATCAACGGCAGCAGGTCGTAGGGCGGCACATGCGCACGGTCGCGCCGCCGCACCTCCTCGATCGGCAGGTGCCGCATGGCGAAGCGGTCCACGGTGTCCAGCACCGCGCGCTGCTCCTCGGTCAGCGAGAATTCCATGGGACGCAGCATGCCCCAGCCGCACGGTCTGGCCAATCCGCACGCCTGTGGCACACTCCCGCCGAACAGATGCCCCTGGAGGAACGATGTCCGAAATCCCATACACGGTGGCCGACCTGGTCGCGGAATTCCTGCCGCGCATCGGCGTGACGACGGCCTTCGGCATCGTCTCCGTCCACAATATTCCCATGCTGGATGCCATCGGCCGACGCAACGCGCTGCGCTACATCATGGCGCGGGGCGAGATGGGCGGCGCGCACATGGCCGACGCCTATGCGCGCGTGACGGGCCATCTCGGCGTGCTCTTCACTTCCACAGGCCCCGGCATGGCGAACGCCATCCCCGGCATCGTGGAGGCACGTTTCGCGGGCAGCCCGCTGCTGCACATCACCGGCCAGACACTCACAAAGTTCATCGACCGCGACATGGGGCCCGTGCACGACGTGCCAGGCCAGACGGCGGCGCTGGCGGCCGTCAGCAAGGCCATGTTCCGGGTGCGCAGCGCCGGCGAGGCTTTTGGTATCCTGGTCCGCGCCGCGACCACAGCCCTGACCGCACCGCGCGGCCCGGTCTCGGTCGAGATCCCGATCGACCTCCAGCGCACCACGATCACGCGCCCGGCAGGCCTCGACAGCCTGGTCCTGCCCGTCCCGCCGCCGTTGCCGCCGAACGAATCCGCCCTCGACGACGCCGCCGAGTTCTTTGTGCGTGCGAAGCGGCCGATGCTCTGGCTTGGCAATGGCGCGAAGCGGGCCGGTGCGGCGGCTGCACGCCTGATGGCGCTCGGCTTCGGCACCGTCTCCTCCTGGAATGGCCGCGGCACGGTGCCCGAGGATCATCCGATGACCTTCGGCGGACTGCACGGCAACGGCTCCCCGCGTATCCAGACCTTCTATGAGTCCGTGGACGCCATGCTCGTCGCCGGGTCCCGCCTGCGCGCGCATGAGACTCAGGATCTGGCGCTCAAGCTGCCGAAGACTCTGGTCCACGCCGACGTGGACCCGGCGGCGAATGGCCGCACCTATGCCTCCAGCTACTTCATCCATGGCGATGCCGGGCTGGTCATGGAAGGGCTCGCGAAGCGTCTGGAAGGCAACATCAGGATCGACCCGGGCTTCGCCGCAGACTTCCAGGAGACGAAGAAGCGCGCCTTCACGGAATACGCGGACGCCTCCGGCCCCTATTCCGGCTTCCCCGCGGCCATCCGCGCCGCCATGCCGCGCGACGCGGTCTGGGTGCGCGACATCACCATCTCCAACACCACCTGGGGCAACCGCATCTTTCCCGTGTACGATCCGCGCAACGCCGTGCATCCCGTCAGCGCCGCCATCGGCCCGGGCCTCGCGCTCGGCATCGGTGCGGCGATCGGCGCCGGCGGGCGCAAGGCGGTCGCGATGGTGGGCGATGGCGGCTTCGCGCTTGGCATGTGCGAGCTGTGGACGGCGACGCAGGAACGCGCGGAGCTCGTCACCATGGTGATGAACGATGGCGGCTATGGCGTGATCCGCCATATCCAGGACGCGGTCGCCGATGGCCGCCGCTTCGGCGACACGCCGCTGACGCCGAACCTGGAAGCGCTCGCCGCGCTGGCAGGCCAACCCTTCTTCCGCGTCTCGCGCGCCGAGGAGGTGGGCGATGTGCTGTCGAAGGCGCTCGCCGTGCGCGGCCCGGCGCTGCTGGAAATTGACATGGCCTCGGTGGGTGAGCTGCCGCCCTATCCGCCCTACTCCGGCATGGGCAAGCACGCGGAGCGCGCGCGGCGCTAAACGCCGCGCGGGGCGATCACGCGCAACGCGACGAAGCCGCCGAGGCCGCACAAGGCCACGGCGGCCGCCATGGGCAGCGCCGTGCCCGTGTGCAGCAGGCCGACGAGGGCGCCAAGACCGGCGCCCAGCCCGAACTGCATCGTGCCGATCAGCGCCGAGGCGCTGCCCGCCGCGTGCCCCTGGCGCGACATGGCGGTCGCGACCGCCAACGGCACCAGCGCGCCGATGGAGGCCACGAAGACCCACAGGCCCGCGGCGACGAGCCAGGAATTATGCGCCAGCGCGCCCGTCAGCACGACCACGCCGCCCAGCACCGGTTGCCAGGAGAAGCCGCGGATCAGCGTCTCCGCTGCGTGCCTCTGCGCCAGGCGCGACACAATGCGGCCGAACAGGTAGATCCCCGCGGCATTCGCGCCGAAGAACAGGCTGTAGCCCTGCGGCGAGACGCCGAAGATCGCCATGACCACGAAGGGCGAGGCGATGATGTAGACAAACATGCCGGCGATCGGCATCGTCCCCGCCAGTGCATGCGCCATGAAGTGGCGTTCCCGCAGCAGCCCGCCGAACAGCACGAGGATCGCGACCGGGCTGTCGCGCCGGCGGCGCTCCGTGGGCAGCGATTCCGGCAGGGTGAAGACCACCAGCAGCACGACGATGGCGCCGTAGCAGGCGAGCACGCCGAAGATCCCGCGCCAGCCCGTGAGCCCCAGCATCAGGCTGCCGACCGCGGGCGCGATGACGGGGGCGATGCCGCTCACCATCATCAGGTTCGCCATCAGGCGGATCGCCGCCGGGCCTTCGGAGACGTCGCGCACCACCGCGCGCGCGATCACCATGCCGGAACAACCGCCCAGCGCCTGCAGGAAGCGGAGCATCGCGAGCGAGCCGATATCCTGCGCCAGCGCGCAGCCGATCGAGGACAGGACATAGGTGCCGAACCCCACCAGCAGCGGCAGACGCCGCCCGAAGCGGTCCGACAGCGGGCCGTAGACGAGCTGGCCGAGGGCGAGCGCGAAGAAATAGGTGAC
>JAYRQX010000459.1:0-1760 GCA_041910415.1 Acetobacteraceae bacterium
CAGGCGCTCCACGGCCCGCGCGGCCTCGCGCAGCGCGCGGGCGGGGGAGGTGGTGCGCCGGTCGCGCGGCTGCAATTCGGCGAGGGCCGCCGCGATCGCCTCGGCGCGCCGTTCGCCCTGCTGCAGGCGCTGGCGTTCCTGGGCGAGCGCTTCTTCCTCGCCCTCCTCGGGCTTCAGGTCGTCGAGTTCGCCCACCGCATGGCGGAGCCATTCCTCGTCGCGCTGCGCCGCCGCGATCGCCTCCTGCGCCTCGGCCAGCGCGCGCGTCGCGTGCCGCCAGGCGGTCCAGGCCGCAGCGACGGCGCGACGCTCGGCGTCGAGCCCGCCAAAGGCATCGAGCAGCCCCGCATGGGTCGCGGGATCGGCCAGCCCCACCTGCTCGTGCTGGCCCTGCACCTCGACCAGCGTGGCGCCGAGGCGCCGCAGCAGGCCGACGCTCACGGGCTCGTCGTTGACGAAGGCGCGGCTCCTGCCATCGGCCTGCACGACGCGGCGCAGCACCAGCTCATCCTCGGCCTCGATCCCCTGCTCGCGCAGGATGGCGAAGCAGGGATGCTCGCGGTCGGGGTGGAAGCCCGCGGCGACCGAGGCCTGGCCCTGGCCCACGCGGACCACGCCCGCTTCGGCCCGCCCGCCCAGCGCAAGGCCCAGCGCGTCGAGGAGGATGGACTTGCCCGCGCCGGTCTCGCCGGTCAGCACCGTCAGCCCCGGCACGAAGGCAAGGTCGAGGCGCTGGATCAGCACCACGTCGCGGATGGCGAGCGAAGCGAGCATCGCGCGCCCCCGGCCGCGTCTAGAAGCCGATCCAGCCGAAGTTGCGGCGCATCCAGCTCGGACGTTCCGCCGGCGGCAGGTTGGCCGGGTCGCCCACCAGCCGGTAGGCATCACGGTACCAGATGCTGCCCGGATAATTGTAGCCGAGCACGGAAGCGACGCGCTGCGCCTCCTCCGGCACGCCGAGGGCGGTGTAGACCTCGACCAGGCGGAACAGCGCCTCGGGCACGTGGTTCGTGGTCTGGTACTGGTCGATCACGCGGCGGTAGCGGCCGATCGAGGAGCCGTAGAGGCGCTGGCGCTGGTAGTAGCGCCCGACATACATCTCCCGCCCCGCCAGGTGGTCGCGCGCGAGGTCGATCTTGAGGCGCGCGTCGCGGGCATAGGGCGTTTCGGGGAAGCGGTTGATGACGTCCTGCAGCGCCTGCATGGCGATTTCGGTCTGCCGCTGGTCGCGCTGCGCGTCGTTGATCTGCTCGTACTGGCTGAGCGCGCGCAGGTAGTAGGCATAGGCGATGTCGCGATGCGCGGGATGGAGCTGGATGAAGCGGTCCAGCGCGCCGATCGCTTCGGTGTAGCGGTTGCGCGAATAATCCGTGTAGGCCGCCATCAGCCGGGCATTGGTGGCCCAGGTGGAATAGGGGTGCTCGCGCTCGATGGCGTCGAACAGGTCCAGCGCCTGCTGGTAGCGCCGGGCGCGGAGCTGCTCCATGCCGCTCGCATAGAGCGCCTCGGGCGTCGAATCGCGCAGCGCCTCGTCGCGGCGGAGCGCGGCGTTGGTGCCGTCCCATTGCCGCATGAGGCCGCAGGACGGCAGAAGCGCAAGCAGGGAAAGAAGCGCAATCGTCTTTCTGATCATCGACCGCATCACGGAGGGACGGGGGCCCTATAGCACGGCCCCTGCGCAAGCCGGAAATGCCCGGCGGCACCGGCGCCGGTCAGGCTGCCGCGGGCGCCGCTCAGGCTGCCGCGGGCGCGGCAGTGCA
>JAYRQX010000460.1:0-7750 GCA_041910415.1 Acetobacteraceae bacterium
CTCGGCCTGCAACGATTCGAGCCCCGGCATGGTCAGCCAGCACACCGAACCCGGGAAGAGGCGGTTGATCGCCATCGCCGAAAAGCCGGAAAGCGACAGGTCATGGACCACCGTCTGGAAGCCCTTCGAGCCCGAGGGGCGCAGCATCGCCGGGATCAGCGTCTTGTTGCGCGGGGCCGAGCGGTCTTCCTGCGCGGCGATGCCGCCGCCGCGCGGCGCCTGATCGCGGAGAAGGAACGCATGCGCGAGGACGAGGCCGAGGCCGCCCGGCGCTTCGCCGACGCAACCCAGCCTGCGGCGGTGGAAGCGGCCGAGCTGCGCGTGCGGGTCGTGCGCGGCCGGGCTGCATGCCAGCCGGCTGGTGGGCCAGGACGGGATCGAGGATGAGGGGCTGACGCCGGCATGAGTGTTTTCGACGATCTCGGCGTGCCGCGCATCATCAACGCCTATGGCACCAACACGCGGCTCTCCGCCGGGATGATGGCGCCGGAGGTGCTGGCGGCGATGGCCGAGGCCGCGCGCGCGACGGTGGAGATGCATGTGTTGCAGGCGGCAGCCTCGCGCGTGATTGCCGAAGCCACGGGTGCCGAGGCGGGGATTGTCACCGCGGGCGCCTCGGCGGCGCTGCTGCTGGGGGCGGCTGCCTGCATGGCGCGGCTCGATCCGGGGGCGATGAACCGGCTGCCTGATACGACGGGGCTGGCGGACGAGTTCATCGTCATGCGCAGCCAGCGCAACATGTACGACCGCGCGCTGACGGTCGCCGGCGGGCGCATCGTGGAGGTGGGCATCCCCGATCGCGTCTCCGGCCCCGGCGTGCGCGACGCGGCGCCCTGGGAGATCGCGGAGGCGATCACGCCGCGCACGGCCGCGCTCTACTGGCTGGCCGGCGCGAACAGCGAACCGCCGCTGCCGGCCGTCGCGCGGGTGGCGCATGAACGCAACCTGCCGGTGATCGTGGATGCCGCGGCGCAGTTGCCGCCGGCCGCGAATCTGCGCCGCTTCCTGGACGAGGGCGCGGACCTCGTCTGCTTCTCCGGCGGCAAGGCGATCGGCGGGCCGCAGGCGAGCGGCATCCTCGCCGGGCGGCGCGACCTGGTGTCCTCGGCGCTGGTGCAGATGCTCGACCTCGACCTGTCCGAGGCCGACTTCGTCGCGCCGGCGGAATTCGCGCCGCTCGCGCAGATGCGGGGGCTGCCGCATCACGGCATCGGGCGATCCTGCAAGGTGGGGAAGGAGGAGATCGTCGGCCTGCTGACGGCGCTCAGCCGCTTCGTGGCCGAGGATCCCGCCGCGCGCACGGCGCGCTGGACCGCGCGGCTGGAGAGTGTCGCGCGGGCGGCAGGCGATATCCCTGATGTCGCGATCCTGCTGCTGCCGGATGGCGCCAAGCCGGGCCTGCCGCTGCTGACGCTGCGCTTTGCCGATGCGGCCAGCGCCGCGCGCGCCGAGGCGCGGTTACGCGCGCACCGGCCGGCGGTGCATGTGGATGCCGCGCGGCTCCGCGCAGGCGTGCTGGCGATCAACCCCATCGCGCTGGACGAGGACGACCTCGCGACGCTCGGCGCCGCGCTCAAGGAATGCTGCGCATGACGGACACCTTCCTGGTCGGCAACGGCGCCGGCTTTTCCGGCGACCGCGTGGACGCGCCGATCCCCGTGGTGCGCAGCCTGATCGCGCGCGGCCTGCCCGCGGCACTGTTCTTCGAGACGCTCGGCGAGCGCACGGTGGCGCTGGCGCAGCTCGAACGCCGCCGCGATCCGGAGCTCGGCTACGAGCCCATGCTCGAACGGCTGCTGGAACCGATCCTGGCCGATTGCGTCAGGCACCGCATCCCGATCCTGGGCAATTTCGGCGCGGCCAATCCGCAGGCGGCGGCGCGCTGCACCGCCAGGCTCGCGATCAGGCTTGGATTGCCGCGGATGAACATCGGCGTCGTCACCGGCGACGACGTGATGGGCAGCGTCGATCTCGACGCGCTGCCGGTGCACGAGGCCGACGCCACGCTCGACATGACTGCGTGGAAGCTGGTCGCGGCCAATGCCTATATCGGCGCGGGGCCGCTGGTCGAGGCGCTGCGCGGCGGCGCCGACATCGTCGTCGCGGGACGGACATCGGACCCCGCGCTCGCCATCGCGCCGCTGATGCATCATTTCGGCTGGGCCGCGGATGATTTTGAACACCTCGCCATCGGCGCGGCCTGCGGGCATCTGCTGGAATGCGGCAGCCAGGTCACGGGCGGCGTCTTCTGGGACCCGGGCTACAAGGATATCCCGGACCCCGCGAATATCGGCTTCCCCATCGCCGAGGTGACGCGCGACGGCCGCATCACCATCACCAAGCCCGAGGACACGGGCGGCCTCGTCGATCTGCGCACCATCAAGGAGCAGCTTCTCTACGAGCTGCACGACCCCTCCGCCTACATCACGCCCGATGTGGTGCTGGACATCACCGGCGCGACGCTCGAACAGACCGGCCAGGATCGTGTCGCGGTCAGCGGCCTGCGCGGCAAGCCGGCGCCGGCGATGCTGAAGGTGACCGCCTGCTACGAGGGATCCTGGCTCGGGGAAGGAGAAGTCTCCGTCGCTGGCCCCAACGCGCTGCGGCGCGCTCGCGCGACGGCCGATGTGCTGCTGGAACGGCTGAAGCGACGCGGCCTGGCCGTCCGCCCGCGCGTCGATCTCATCGGCGTCGCCTCCATCCATGATTCCGACGATGGTGCGTTGTGGCGCAGCTACAGCGGGCCGGAGCCCGAGGACATCCGCATCCGCCTCGCCGTCGAAGGCCCCTCGCGCGAGGATTGCGACCAGGCGGCACGGGAAGTGCTGGCGCTGCTCTGCTGCGGTACGGCGGGCACGGGCGGCGCGCGCTGGCGCGTGACCCCGCGCATCCTCACGCGTTCCTACCTGGTGCCGCGGAACCAGGTGCCGGTGGAGGTCCGCATCATTCCGGCGCGGGAGATGAACTGATGAGCGGGATCGTCGAGGTCGCGCTGCACGAGGTCGCGCACAGCCGCGCGGGCGACAAGGGCAACCGCAGCAACATGTCGCTCATGCCCTACCGGCCGGAGCTTTATCCCTATCTCGCGGAACAGGTGACGGAGGCGCGCGTGCTGGCGCTGTTTGCCCATCGCGGCGCGACGGCGTGCAGGCGCTACGACCTGCCCAATCTGCACGCCTTCAACTTTGTGGTGGAGGATGCGCTGGAAGGCGGCGTCAATGGCAGCCTGAACCTGGACGGGCATGGCAAGAGCCATTCGTCCAGGCTGCTGACGCTGATGGTGCGCGTGCCGGATTCCCTGGTGGGGCGGTAGGATTGCCCCCACCCCGGTCCGACGCCTTTGGCGTCGAACCCCCCGCTTCGCAGGGGAGGGAGAGGGGCGGTCAGCCGCCGGGGACGCCCTGGGTGTTCACGTACAGTGAATACAGCGACTGCGCGGCCGCCATGAACAGGCGGTTGCGGTGGCGGCCTCCGAAGCAGACATTGGCGCAGCGTTCCGGCAGGTGGATGTGGCCGATCGTGGCCCCCGCGCCGTTGATCACCTGCACGCCGTCATACTCCGCCGTCATCCCCCAGCCGCACCAGAGATTGCCGTCCACGTCCACGCGGAACCCGTCCGGCGTCTCGCCGGGCATGCAGGCGTGGAAGACGCGCCGGTTGCGCAGCGTCTTCCCGTCCGGCGCCACGTCATAGGCCAGGATGTTGCGCGGCTCCGACCGGCTTTCGATGACGTACAGGATACTTTCGTCCGGGCTGAAGGCGAGGCCGTTCGGATGGTCCACATCGTCGCAGACCCTGCTGATCGCGCCGGTCGCGCCATCCACGCGGTAGACATTGGTGTGCGGCAGTTCGGGCTGCTGCTTCTCGCCCTCGTAGAAGGCCATCAGGCCGAAGGGCGGGTCGGTGAACCAGATGGAGCCGTCGCTCTTCACCACCACGTCGTTCGGCGAGTTGAGCCGCTTGCCCTCGAAGCTGTCGGCGAGGACGGTGATGGAGCCGTCGTATTCGAAGCGCACGACCCGCCGCCCCCGGTGCTCGCAGGCGATGATGCGGCCCTGCCGGTCACGCGTGTGGCCGTTGGCGTTGTTCGACGGCTTGCGCCAGGCGGAGACGGCGCCGGTCTCCTCTTCCCATTTCAGCACGCGGTTGTTGGGGATGTCCGACCACAGCAGGCAGCGCGCATCGCCCAGCCAGACCGGCCCCTCGCCCCAGCGCGATCCCGTCCACAGCCGCTCCACCGCGGACAGCGCGAGATGATAGCGCTTGAAGCTCGGGTCGAGCGCGACGATGGACGGGTCAGGGTAGCGCTGGCTCGGTGTCCAGGCGGGTTCCTGCGGCATGGTGCATCCTTCCCTTCGGCCGGGGCGAGGATGGACCGCCCGGCGCAAGCCCACCAGAGCGCTTGAGCCGCTCCCCCGTTCCGCGCGAGCATCGCGCCCCGGGGGCAAGGAGCGCCATCCATGTTCGAAAGCGATCCCATCATCCAGTTCGGCGCCGGCACCGGCTGGCCCTTCGCCGAGCGGCCCTTTCCCTGGAAGTCGGAGAAGGCGATCACCTTCGTGCAATGCGCGAACTGGATCGATGTCTACCTCGATCCCAAGGTGCCGATCTCGCGCGCGATGGTGCTGCTCTTCATGTTCCACGAGACCCGCTTCTCCAACGTCCGCCAGGTGCTGAAGAGCGGCAATCCCGGCGACGGTGTCGGCCTCGCGCAGATCGAGCCGATGAACTCCGACAAGCCCGAATTCTTCCAGGCGAAATACGGCATCGATTCCCGCAACAACCCGCAGCTGATCGAGGCGCTGCTCGCCAAGCCCACCACCAGCATCCGCGTGCAATGCGACTACTACGCCTTCAAGGCGCAGAAGGGCGTCACGGGCATGAAGGGCATGGTCGAGGCCCAGGTCGGCGGAACCACGCAGAACGCGCCGCTGGTGAATGTGTTCCTGGCCGCCGAGCCGAAGCTCCAGGCCGCAATGGGGGGAACGGGCGACCGCAAGGCGCTGATCGACGCGCTGAACTCCTGCAGCTTCGCGATCGACCCGTCCGCGAAGTCCGGCCTCGCCTCCAAGCCCGTGCTCTACCCGCAATACAAGCGCTACTGGGACTTCACCCTGCCCGCGGACACGAACCTGATCACCGAGATCCGGAAGTAGCGCGGCCTCAGCGCCGCGCCTCCAGCACCATGTTGAACGGCGTCTCGGCCGCCACGCGCACGCTGCCGAAACCGCCCGCCCGCATGACCTTCGTCAGCCGCGCCGGCCCGGCCTGCGCGCCGAGCGCCGCCCCCACTTCCTGCGCCATGGAGGCCGGCGTGCAGACCAGGGTGGAGGCTGCGTAGTACACGCGCCCGACCGGGTTGATGTTGCCGGCCACCGTGTCGCTTGCCATCGGCTCGACCACCATCCAGGTGCCGTCCGGCTTCATGGTCGTCCGCAGATGCGCCGCGGCGCCCTCCGGGTCGCCCATGTCGTGCAGGCAGTCGAAGCAGCAGACCAGGTCGAAGCCGCGCGCCGGCACGGTCTTGGCCGTCGCGACCTCGAAGCTCACGCGGTCGGCGACCCCTTCGCGCGCCGCCGCCTCGCGCGCCGCCGCGACCGAACCCTCGTGATAGTCGAAGCCCATGAAGCGGCTGCGTGGAAACGCCTTGGCCATGATGATGGTGGAAGCGCCATGCCCGCATCCCACATCGGCGACCAGCGCGCCGCGTTCCAGCTTCTCCACCACCCCATCCAGCGCAGGCAGCCAGGACTGCACGAGCAGGTGGTTGTAGGAGGTGCGGAAGAAGCGCTCCGTGCCGCAGAACAGGCACTTCTCGCGCTCATGCCAGCCAAGGCCCCGGCCCGTGCGGAAGCTCTCGGTGATCTTCGGCTCGTCGCGCCAGACCGAGGCTGCCAGGTCGAAGAAGCCCATCATGTAGGCGGGGCTGTCCTCATGCGCGAAGACCAGCGCCTGCTCGGCCGGCAGCGCATAGGCGTCGCGCGATCCGTCATGGTCCAGGTAACCCGCGGCGGCCTGGGCCGCGAGCCATTCCGCGATCAGCCGCGGGTTCGTCTTCGTCCGCGTGGCCAGTTCCGCGGCCGTCGTCCATTCGCCATCGGCCAGCGCGCCCCACAGGCCGAGCCGCTCGCCCACCAGCACCGTCGCCGCGGTGGCGACGGCGCCCATGTCGCCCAGGAACCGGCCCATGAACGCGTCCAGCCTGGCCGGATCCGGTGCCCGCATCGCGGGCATTGTCTGAGTATTCATGGTTCTGCCTCCCATTTGTCCCGGTACAGGCGCTTCGTCGGCGGCGCTTTGCGGGTTACGGCGCGCCATTCGGAAGCGACGCACGGGCATGGCAACATGATCTTCTGCACGTCTCCGCGCAAAGGAATCCAGCGCAGTCGCTATCCAACCGCAGCGTTGGTTCGTGTCGTTCGTTTGGATCGTGAACACCGGCTGGTTGTTGCGCTGCCGCGCGGCGGATGCCTGCCGGTGCACCAGCGGGTCGCGGTTGCCGATGATGCCGGACGTATCGGCGGTCCATCATTCCGGCCACCGCGGCGGGGGAAGCGCCGGCGGCGGCCCGCGAATCACCCGTCCCGCGACAGGTCCAGCGCCCGGGCATAGACCTGTCTGCGCGGCAGCCCGGTCGCGGTCGCGACTGTCGCCGCGGCGTCGCGCAGGCTGAGGCCGGAGGCGAGCGCCGCGCGGATGCGGTCGTCGAGCGTCGCTTCCTCGATCGCCGTCTCGGCGGGTGCGGGACCCACGACGATGCAGATCTCGCCGCGCGCCTCATGGCCCGCATAATGGGCCGCGAGGTCACCGAGGCTGCCGCGCCGCACCTCCTCGAAGCGCTTGGTCAGCTCCCGCGCCACCGCGGCGGGGCGGTCGCGTCCAAACGCCTCGGCCATGGCGGCCAGGCATTCGGCCAGCCGGTGCGGCGCCTCGTAGAAGATCAGGGTGGTGGACAGGCCCGCCCTCTCGATCCCCGTGAGCGCGCCGAGCTGCGCGGCGCGGGGGCCGGCCCGTTGCGGCAGGAAGCCCACGAAATAGAAGGAATCGGGCGGCAGGCCGGACAGGGTCAGCGCCATCACCGCCGCATTCGGCCCGGGAACGGCCGACACCGGAAGCCCCGCCGCGATGGCGGCACGTACCAGCCGGTAGCCCGGATCGCTCACCAGCGGCGTCCCGGCATCCGAGGCGAGCGCGATGCGTTGCCCCTTCCGGAGCCGGTCGAGCAGCGCCGGGACTTGCGCCTCCTCATTGTGTTCGTGCAAGGGTGACAGCGTCACGGCTATGCCATGCCGCGCCAGCAGGCCGCCCGTCACCCTGGTGTCCTCGCAGACCACCGCATCGGCTTCGCGGAAGGCGGCGAGGGCCCTGGGCGACAGGTCGCCGAGGTTGCCGATCGGCGTCGCCACCAGGACCAGTCCGGGAAGACCGGGCGCAACTGCCGGAGGATCGCCTGTCCGTGTCTCGGAATGTCCTGCCACGCCGCCCCGCGCTCACCCTGCTTGGCCTCCTTGTGGCGCTCGGCGCCTGCGGTCCGCAACCCCAGCCGCGCACCGCCTATGACCCGCCGCGCACGCGCGTCGCGCTGCTGGTGCCGCTCTCCGGCGGCAATGCCGCGATCGGGCGCAGCCTGCAGCAGGCGGCCGAGATGGCGCTGTTCGATGCCGGCAGCCCCGCGGTCGAGCTGGTGCCGCGCGACACCGGGGGATCGCCTGGCGGGGCGGCGAACGCCATGCGCGGCGCGGTCGCGCAG
>JAYRQX010000461.1:0-1986 GCA_041910415.1 Acetobacteraceae bacterium
CTTCGGCCTCGCGCTGCTGGAGACGACCGTGCGCCACCAGCTCGACGGGCGCGTGACCCTTGCCTGGGACGAAGACGGCTTCGGCTGCGGCATCGAGGTCCCGCCGCATGCAACCGGCGCGGCCGAGGCGTCGGAGGTCAGTCCTTCCGCGGCAGAAGCTGCTCCGTGAGCGTCGCCCACCACGATGCGCCGACGGGCAGGATCGCGTCGTTGAAGTCGTATTTCGGGTGGTGGACGTTGGGATCGCTGCCCGTGCGGCCGCCGCCCAGCATGATGTAGGCGCCGCGGTTCGCGTTCAGCATGAAGGCGAAGTCCTCGCCGCCCATGGTGGGCTTCGGGAACAGCGTCACCTTCGCATCGCCCTGCACGGCGCGCGCCGCCTTGGCCGCGAGGTGCACGCTTTCCGTCTCGTTGATCGTGGCGGGGTACATGCGCAGGAATTGCGCATTCGCGGTCGCGCCCATGGCGGCGGCGATGCCGGTGACGGTCTCCTTGAAGCGCCGTTCCAGCAGGTCGCCGACCTCGGGCGCGAACCAGCGGGCGGTGCCCTTCATCGTCACCGTCTCGGGGATGACGTTGTAGGTGAAGCCGCCATTGATGTTGGCGATGGTGATGACGGCACCTTCCACCGGCTCCACGTTGCGCGCGACGATGGATTGCAGCGCCTGGACGATGGCGGCGGCGACGACGATCGGATCGACGCCGTTGTGCGGCATGGCGCCGTGGGCGCCAACGCCGGTGATCGTCACCTCCAGGTTGGCGACGGCGGCCATGACGGGGCCTTCGCGCCACAGGAAGACGCCTTCCGGTCCCGACGGCCAGTTGTGCAGGCCGAAGACGCGCTCCATGGGGAAGCGCTCGAACAGGCCTTCCTTCACCATGACCTCGCCGCCGCCGAAATTCTCCTCGGCCGGCTGGAAGATGACGTAGACGGTGCCATCGAAATTGCGTGTCTCCGCGAGATACCTGGCGGCGCCGAGCAGCATGGTGGTGTGCCCGTCATGGCCGCAGGCGTGCATCTTGCCCGGCGTCTTCGAGGCATAGGGGACACCCGATTCCTCGTGCAGCGGCAGCGCGTCCATGTCGGCGCGCAGCCCGATGGCGCGGCCGCTGTCGGTGCGCCCCTTGATGACGCCGACGACGCCGGTCTTCGCCATGCCGGTCACGACCTCGTCGCAGCCGAACTCGCGCAGCTTCTCGGCGACGATGCGGGCGGTGCGCACTTCCTCGAAGGCGAGCTCGGGGTGCTCGTGGAAATCGCGCCGCCAGGCGGTCATCTCGTCATGGAATTCGGCGATGCGGTTGACGATGGGCATTTCTTGTTCCCTGGCTCCAAGGCTTGGGAACTTACCTCTGGCGTGGCGCGAAGGTCAGCGCAAGGCCTTCCTCCAGCGGGATCGGGTTGACGCCGAGCTCGTTGCGCATGGGGCCGATGTCGAAATCCTTGTCCTCGAGCAGCCGCCGAACCTCGTCCGGGCCGATGGTCGGCAGGCCCGGGAGGAAGCGGGTGAGGGGGGCGAGGGCGCGGAGCAATGCGCCCGGCAGCGAGACGATCGGCGGCACGCGCACGCCCGCCGCGCGCGCGACGGCGGCCAGGAAATCGCGATAGGCGAGGGGCTGCGGTCCTGCGACGACGATGGCGCGCGCTTCGGGCCAGTCACGCGACGCCGCAGCGAGGAGGCTGCGCGTGACGTCGGATTGATGGATCGGCTGCACCAGCGCGCGCCCGCCACCGGGGAGCGGTGCGACGGGCAGCCTGCGGATGAGAGCGGCGAGGCGCTGCACATTGTCCTCCCCCTGCGCGCCATAGATCATCGTGGGGTGCAGGATCACGCCCTGGCGGCCGGAGCCGAGCAGCGCGGCCTCGCCCGCCTTCACGCCGTCGCCATGGAAATCCGGCCAGCGGGAGAAGCGGCGCGTCGAGCCCATGAAGACGAAGGAGGCGTCAGGCGGTGCCGCCGCGATGATCGCCGCGGCGTGGCGCGC
>JAYRQX010000462.1:0-28122 GCA_041910415.1 Acetobacteraceae bacterium
GAGCGATGCCGGCGGCGTGCGGCTGCGCCTGCCCGATGCCGCATCCGTCGCCGCGGCGCGCGACGCCATGGCCACCGCGCCCGCCATCGCGCGGCACGCGGTCGAGGGCTTTCTCGTCGAGGAGATGGCGACCCCTGGCCACGAGTTGGTCATCGGCGGCACGCGTGACGAAAAATTCGGGCCGGTGATCATGCTGGGCCTCGGCGGCATTTTCGTGGAGGTGTTCCAGGATGTCGTCTTCCGCCTCTGCCCGATCCGGCGGCATGAGGCGCGCGACATGCTCGCCACCCTCCGCAGCCTGCCCGTGCTGCGTGGCGCGCGCGGTGGCGTGGTGGCGGATGAGGACGCCATCGTGGAGGTGCTGCTGCGCGTGGGCGGCGCCGACGGGCTGCTGATGCGGCGCCCCGATATCGCGGAGCTCGACATCAACCCGCTGATCGTCGGCGCGCGCGGCGCCGTCGCCGCCGATGCGCGCATCCTGCTGGCGGAGGCCGCGGCGTGACGGACCCGCTTGCGATCTTCGCGCCCTTGTTCACGCCGCGCAGCATCGCCGTGCTCGGCGCCTCGCCCAGCGGCACCGGCCAGGGCAACAATTTCATCCGTGCGCTGCGCGCCTACGGCTTCGACGGCGTGATCCGCCCCATCCACCAGACGGCGGAGCAGGTCGAAGGCCTGCCGGCCTTCCCCAGCCTGGCCGCGACGCCGGAGCCGATCGACTACGCCTATGTCGCCATCGGCGCGGAGCGCGTTGCGGACGCGCTTTCCGCCGGCGCCGGGCGCCTGCGCTTCGCGCAGGTGATGTCGAGCGGCTTCGCGGAATCAGGCGGCGGCACGGCGCTGCAGGACCGGCTGGTCGCGGTCGCGCGCCAGGCCGGCATCCGCGTGCTCGGCCCCAATTGCCTCGGCACCCATTCGCCGCGCGGGCGCATGAGCTTCGTCCCCGGCGCCTCGGCGGAACTCGGCAGCGTCGGCATCCTGGCGCAGAGCGGCGGTCTCTCGCTCGACATGCTGAGGCGCGGGGAGCGGCGCGGGCTGCGCTTTTCGGGCCTGGTGACCATCGGCAATTGCGCCGATCTCGGTCCCGCCGAGTTGCTGGAATTCTTCCTCGCCGACCCCGCGACGCGCGTCATCGGCCTCTACCTGGAAGACGTGCGCGACGCGCGCGCGCTGTTCGAGGTGCTGCGGCGCGGCACCAAGCCCGTCGTTTTGCTCAAGGGCGGGCAGACCGCGGAAGGCCAGCGTGCCGCCGCATCGCATACCGGCTCGCTCGCTTCGGATCATCGGCTCTGGCAGGCGCTGGCGCGGCAGACCGGCACGGCGCTGGTCAACACGCTCGACCAGTTCATCGACGCGCTGCTGGCCTTCCAGGTGCTGACGCCGCGCCCGCAAAGCCCGCTGCGCGATGTCGTGCTGTTCGGCAATGGCGGCGGCACCAGCGTGCTCGCCAGCGACGCGTTCGCGCGCCAAGGCCTGCGCCTCACGCGCTTCGGGGCCGAGGTGCAGACCGCGATGGCCGAGCTGAAGGTCCCCGCCGGCTCCTCGCTTGCCAACCCGATCGACGTGCCCGCGGGATCGCTGCGCGCCGAGGATGGGCGCATCGGCGAGCGCATCCTCGCGAACCTCTACGATCTCGCGGCGCCCGACGCCGTCGTGATGCACCTGAACATGCCCGTCATCACCGCCTATCCCGGCTTCGACCTGCTCGGCCGGCTGATGGAAGCGGCGGTGCAGCAGCGCGCGCGCCACCTAGGCGCCGGCCATTTCGTGCTCGTCCTGCGCTCGGACGGCGAACCGGAGATCGAAGCCCGACGCCAGGCCTATCGCGAACGCGCCATCGCGGCCGGCATTCCCGTCTTCGACGAGATCCCCGCCGCCGCCGGCGCGCTGGCGGCGCTGGCGGCCCACGAAGCCTGGTGCCGCGCGGAAACCGAGGAGGACTAGCCCATGCTGCGGCGCCGGCATTTCTACCCGCTGCTTGCCGCCCCGGTCTTCGCACAAGGCGCATTCGCACAGGGCGACTGGCCCGCGCGCACGGTCCGGCTCGTCGTGCCCTATCCGCCCGGCGGCACCAGCGACATCCTCGCGCGTCCCTTCGGCGAGTTCCTGCGCCAGCGGCTCGGGCAGACGGTGGTGCTCGACAACCGCCCGGGCGCCTCGACCAACATCGGCAACGAGGCCGTCGCGCGCGCCGAGCCCGACGGCTACACGCTGCTGTTCGGCCAGGCCTCCATGATCGGCAACGTCTTCACAGGCCCGGTGCCGAACTACGATCCGCGTCACGCCTTCGCGCCGATCAGCCTGGTGGCGCGGGTGCCCTATATGCTCGCCGCCAACACCGCCTTCGCCGCGCGGGATGTCGAATCCTTCCTCCGTCTCGCCCGCGCCAATCCCGGGCAGTACAGGATCGCCTCGGCGCAGCTCGATTTCCAGGTGGCGCAGATGGCGCGGCGCGCGGGGATCGAGATCGAGCACGTCGCGTATCGCGGCGGCGCGCAGGCCACGGGCGACTGCATCGCCGGCCAGGTGGAGATGGTCTTTGCCCTCGTGCCCGTGCTGCTGCCCTTCATCCGCGACGGCGCCCTGCGCGCGATCGGCGTCACCAGCGCGGCGCGCAGCCCCGTGCTGCCGGAGACACGGAGCTTCCGGGAAGGCGGCGTCGCGAACCTGGATTCCGGCACCTGGTACGGGTTGTTCGCGCCGGCCGGGACACCGCAGGCCATCGTGCAGCGACTGGCATCGGACGTGGCGGCCTTCGCTTCCGATGCCGCCATCGTGGCGCGGCTTGGCGCCCAGGGCTACCGGCCGGAAAGCTCGTCGCCCGAGCAGCTCACGCAGATTTTCCGGCGCACGGCCGAGGACTACGCGCAGGTCGTCCGCGAGCTGGACTGGCGCCCCGCCCGCTGAGGCGGGGCGGCGAGGTCAGCCCAGCAGCGCCTGGCGGAACCGCATGCGCTGCGCGGGCGGATCGAGCAGGCGCTTGACCTGTGGCGGCGGCGTCGGCCGCACGCGCATCAGGATGAAGGCGGTGCCGTCGGTCTCGCGCAGCATGCGGCGGCCGACCGGGATTTCCTGCGTGTGGGTGATGGTCGTCGTCGTGCGGATGCCCGAACCGATGGCGATCTTCTCGATATCGACGCCATAGCCCGTGTGGCTGCGCTGGTAGCCCGTCTCGCCGAAATGGCCGTTGTCGATGCAGATGATGCGCAGGTTCTTCGGATCGCGCACGGCGATGGTGGCCAGCGATCCGACATTCATCATCAGCTCCGCATCGCCCGTCAGCACGATGACCGTCCGCTCCGGCTGCGCGAGCGCGAGGCCGAGGCCCATCATCGCCGCGGCGCCCATGGTGCCCGCCATGGAGAAATGCGTCGGTCCATCGTTCAGCAGCGACGCCGCATCGCGCGAGGTGCCCGCGAGGCCGCCGATGAACAGGAAATCCCTGGGATCGCCGATCAGGGCCGGCACCGCATCGCAGCGGTCCAGCACATAGTCGGGAAGCTCGATGGCCCGGGGTGGCAGCGTCTTCATCTCGGTCTCTCCCGCCGTGTCCTAGAATTTCTTCGCGCCGAGAAGCTTCTGCGTCAGCAGGATCGCGATCCCCTCGCCGCTCTGGAACGCCATCGTCGTGGCCGCCTTTGCGGTGGGCACGACATCCTCCGGCCGGTCCACGCGCAGGCACTGCACGCCCATCGCGTTCAGCACGGGCTCGACGGCCTTGCCCATCGGCATCTGCCAGGGATTCCCCTCCCCGAAATCGCCACGCATGCTGACGATAGTGAGCAGCGGAAAGCGGCAGCCGCTGACGAAGGAGAGGAAGTTGATGCAGTTGCCGACGCCGCTGCTCTGCATCATCACCACGGACCGCGCCCCGCCGAGATCGGCGCCCGCGGCCATGGCGACGCCTTCCTCCTCGGTCGTCAGCGCGATGGATTCCACCGCCGGGTCGGCGATCGACTCATCGATCAGGATGGCGTGGCCGGCATCGGGCACGTAGGAGAATTGCGTGACCCCGGCTTCGCGCAGCGTCCTGTAGAGGTCGTATTGCCAACCCGTCTTCGCGGCCTTGCCGCCCGCCGCGGCTGCACCTTCGGCCATGCCATTCCTCCTCGCCCACCTCGCCCGTCGCGCGAGCGCGCAAGGCCGAGTGTGCCTGCTGGCGCGGAACTGCCAAGCCCCTTTCCGCTGATGCGCGTGCCCTCAGCCGCCCTCGCGGATGCCGGCCGAACGGATGACCGGCTCCCAGATCCGGCGCGTCTCCAGGATCTCCGCCCGGTAGGCCGCGGGCGAATTATAGGCGGACTGCCAGAGCAACTGGCGCATCCGCTCCTGCACCGCGGGAACCTCGAGCGCACGGCCGATCGCGCGGTGCCAGAAGGTGACCCATTCGTCGGGCGTTCCGGCCGCGAGCACCATGCCGTAGGTCACGTCGCCCACGAAGCCCGGCAGCACGTCGCGCATCAATCCGACATCGGGCAGCACGGCTTCGCGTTCGGCAGACGCGGACGCGATCGGACGCAGCCGCCCGTCGCGAATGAAGGGCAGCGATTCCGGCAGCAGGCTGAAATAGAGATGCGCATTCCCGGCCATGATGTCCATCAGCGCCGGCGTGCCGCCGCGATACTGCACGCTCTCCATCGTGATCCGCGCTTCCATCATCATCCGCACGGCCAGCAGATGCGTCATGCCGCCGGCACCGGAATTGCCGATGTTGAGGCGGCCCGGATTGGCCCGGGCATAGGCGACGAGCCCGGCAAGGTTCGTGTAGGGGGCTCCGGGCTGGCCCACCAGCACCATCGGCACGCGCACCAGGTTGGTCAGCGGCAGCAGCGCACGGTCGGGGTCGATCGGCAGGTTGCTGCCAGGAATGATGGGCGCATTCGCGAGATTGGCGGTGGCGGACAGCGCGAGGGTGTGGCCGTCGGGCGGCGCATTGGCCACGGCCTGCATCGCAATGAAGGTGCCGGCGCCGCTCCGGTTCTCGACCACCACCAGGCGCCCGCCAAGCATGGGCGTGAGGTGCTCCGCGAGCAGCCGGCCCAGGATATCCACCGTGCCGCCGGGTGCGAAGGGAACGATGAGACGGACATTCTGCGTGAGCGTCTGCGCCTCGGCGCGGAGGCCGAACAGCATGACCAGCACAACGACAATGGCGCGCATCATCCCAGCATCCCCGGCAGCGGTGGCGCGGAAGGCTAGAGCATGGGGCGCGCGGCGTGCGACAGCTTTCTGTCGGGGCTGCGCCTTGCTTTCACGCGTGCCGGAGGCCGTCCTGGCCTGCAGCGCCTCAGCCCTGGGCAGAGCCGCCGCGACGATGGGCAGGACAGGCGGCCCGGTGCTGCGTCATGCGGCGGCGCGGTCCGCTGCTGCCGCCGCCGAGGCGAGGATCATGGCGGCGCATTTCTCGCCGATCATGATGCAGGGCGCGTTGGTGTTGCCGCTGGTCAGCGTCGGCATGATGGAGGCATCGGCGATCCGCAGCCCCGCGATCCCGTGCACGCGGAGCTCGTGATCCACCACCGCCATCGGATCCGACCCCATCCTGCAGGTGCCCACGGGGTGGAAGGTGGTCTCGGCGTTGTGGCGCACCCACTCCACCAATTCCGCGTCAGTCTGCAGGTGCCGCCCCGGCGCGATCTCCTCGCCGGTGATCTCCTTGACCGGCGACGTCGCCATCAGTTCCCGCGCCTTGCGGATCGCGGCGACGACACCGTCGCGGTCATGCTGCGTCGACAGGAAATTGAAGCGGATCGCCGGCGGCGCGGACGCATCGGCGGATGTCACATGCACGGACCCCGTGCTCTCCGACCGCAGGACATTCACATTCATGGTGATGCCCGGCCGGCGCGACACGCGACGCTCCCGCCCGATCATCTCGTAGAGGAAAGGCAGGACCGAGACGGTCGCATCCGGCGCCTCCAGCCCCGGCCGCGTGCGGAAATACATGCGCAGGGGAACCGCCGTCGAGGCCAGGAAGCCATCGCCGCTCAGCGCGTAGCGGATCGCCTCGCGCGCCAGGCGCCAGCCCCGGCCCTGGTCGCTCCGCGTCGCGAGCGGCTCGGTGATCGCGAACTTGATGCGGGGCGAGTAGTGGTCGCGCAGATTCTCGCCCACGCCCTTCAGCGTGTGCATGGGCTCGATCCCGAGCCCGCGCAGCACATCCGGCTGGCCGATGCCGGAGAGTTCCAGCAGCTTGGGCGAGTTGATGGAACCGCTGGAGACGATGACCTCCCGCGCCGCCCGCGCCGCCCGCCTGTCGGTGCCGACCGCGTAGCGAACGCCGACGCAGCGCCTGCCGTCCAGTAGGAGCGTCTCGGCCAGGGCTCCCTGCTCGATGACGAGATTCCGCCGCGACCGCGCGGGGTCGAGATAGGCGTAAGCCGTGCTCTGGCGACGGCCCTTCGCGATCGTCACCTGCGACATCGCTATGCCATCCTGGGACGCGCCGTTCAGGTCGTTGTTGTAGGGAAGGCCGATGCGCGCCGCCGCCTCGATCATCGCCTCCAGCACCGGCACCTCGCCCCGCGGCGTGTCGGTCACGCGCAGCGGTCCGCTGCGGCCGCGGTACTCGTCGGACCCGCCGTCATAGCTCTCCATGCGCTTGAACAGCGGCAGCACGTCATCCCAGCTCCAGCCGCGATTGCCGAGCTGCGCCCAGTGGTCGTAGTCCTGCCGCTGGCCGCGGATGTAGACCATGCCGTTGATCGCGCTGGACCCGCCGAGCATCCGCCCCCGCGGCACGTCGATCCGCCGCCCGCCCGAGCCTTCGTCGGGTTCGGCGGAGAAGCACCAGTTCACCGCGGGATTGTCGATCATCTTCGACACGCCGACAGGGATGCGCGACCAGAAATAGCCCGATCCCTCGGTGCCGGCTTCGAGCAGGAGGACGCGATACGCGCCGCTCTCGCTCAGCCGGCTCGCCACGACCGCGCCGGACGAGCCTGCGCCGACGACGATGTAGTCATAGGTGGCAGGCGCTGCAGACGACATCAGGACCATCTTCCCCGGAAGCATTCGCCGCAGAGACTACCAAGCGCGGCGCGGTGCACCAAGGGAGCGCGCCACGGGATCAGCCCGTCGATCCACCCTCATTGGGCTGGAGGTGTTCATGAAGCCGGGCGCGGGCGGCGTTGTGGACATGCCGCGTGGCGAGAAGGGCGGCCAGTTCCTCGTCCCCCTCGGCAACGGCCCAGAGGATCATGGCGTGTTCCTGCCAGTCCTGTACGGCGCGACGCCGGCTGTTGCGGCGGAAGACGAGTTCCGTGCGCTCGCGCAGCGGGCGCATCAGCTCCTGCAGCACGCGGTTCGCGCCGGCATCCACCAGGAGATCGTGGAAGCGGGCGTTGAGCCGTGCGAGTTCCTCCGCCTCCCCTGTCGCGGCGACGGCCTGGCCCTGTTCCAGCAGGCGGCGGATGCCCGCCAGTGCCTCCGGCTTGCGATGACGGGCCGCGAGGCGCGCGTTCAACCCTTCCAGAACCGCGCGCACTTCAATGAGGTCGCGGGCGAAATCGGGCGTGAGCGCCGCGACCTGCGCGCCGCGCTTGCCCGGCCCCTGCTCGGACGGCACGGCGAGGCCTTCGGCGACCAGTTGCTTGATCGCCTCGCGGATCGGCACGCGGGACATGCCGAAATCGGCGGAGAGCCGTTCCTCCACCAGCCGCTCCCCAGGCCGCAGCGCGCCGGAGAGGATGGCGCGGCGCAGCCTGCCGAGCGCCTGCCGGCTCAATGGCTCGCGTGAGGCCTCGTCACGGCGGTCCGGGTCGGTATCGATGGCTTCGCTGGGGGACATGGGCTCCGTACGACCGGACATGGCATGTGGAAGCAAGGACGCCAAGGGTCTTCGCTCGGCTTATTTGCATACGAAATAGTACTTGGCTGCCTCCAGGGAAGGCACGCAACCAGCCCGGTATGCCGCCATTACCGATCATTTCTTCGTTCTATATGATTCTGCATGTTCTTTTTGATCGAAAACCCTCCCCCGAGAGGTTGACCTTTGCCGACTTCGTATACGAAACTCCCTCCCGCACCCGAAACCGGGTCGCCACGAAATCTGCCGCGCCGGGAGGCCGGCCGCACGCGTCGAACCTTTGGGGAGTGCTGGCTGAATGGCTGTCCAGATCGGAGCGGTCCACTACGTCTATCTCGTGGGTGTCGTCGCGATCGTCCTGTCGATGATCCTGCGCGCGAATGTCGTCGTGCCCGCGATCCTCGCGACCTTCGCCGTCGCCGCGACCTTCTCGGGCAGCCTGATCGGGGCCACGATCTCGGTCTTCAACGGCTCGCTCGTCGCCGCCAAGGAGCTTTTCAACATCTTCCTGGTCATCGCGCTGATGACCTCGCTGCTCAACGCGCTGAAGGCGCTGGGCGCGGACCAGAAGATGGTGCGGCCCTTCCGGCGCATCATGACCAACGGGCAGATCGCCTTCGCGGTCGTCGTCGCCATCACCTATGTCATCTCGCTGTTCTTCTGGCCGACGCCGGCGGTGCCGCTGGTGGCCGCGACGCTGCTGCCGGCCGCGATCGCGGCGGGGCTGCCGGCCATCGGCGCCGCGGCGGCGATCGCCATCGCCGGCCAGGGCATGGCGCTGTCCTCGGACTACGTGATCCGCGTGGCCCCGGGCATTTCCGCGCGCGCGGCCGGCGTCGCCGATCAGGCGGGCGTCATCGCGGACAAGGCGCTGGTGCTGTCGCTGGTGACCGGCATCATCGCGCTGGGGCTTGCCTACCTCTCCATCCGCAAGCGGATCGTGGCGCCGAGCCAGGCGCATCTGCATCGCTGGATGGCAGGCGCCACGCTGCAGGAAAGCCTGGCCGAGCAGCGCGAGCATGTCGCGCCCAACATCGGCTCCTTCGACAAATCGGTGATCGCGCTGCGCGCCGCCGAGGGCGAACCCGAGCAGGACCCGGCGCTGGACCGCCCCGCCATCACGCCGAGCGGCGCGGTGACAACGGGGCCCGCTTTGCCCTGGTCCGGCATCATGGCGGTGCTGACCCCGGTCGTGTTTGGCTGCCTCATCCTGTTCATGCTGGCACCGAAGGTCGTTCCGGGCTGGCACGTGCTGCGCGGCGGCGACGCGGCGGCGCTGGTGGGCGGCACGGCGGCGCTGATGATGCTGGTCGCGACCTTCGCCGCCGATGGCCGCAAGGCCATGCACACCGCGGCCGACCATGTGGTGGACGGCTTGGTCTTCTCCTTCCGTGCCATGGGCACGGTGCTGCCGATCGCGGGCTTCTTCTTCCTGGGCGCGGGAGAGTTCTCCGCCTCCATCCTGGGCTTGCCGTCCGGCACGCAGGGCCCTGACCTTCTGTTCGAGGTGATCCGCGCCTCCGACCACCTGATCCCGCACAACCCCGCCATCGTCGCCTTCGCGGTGATGATCGTCGGCATGATCACGGGCATCGACGGGTCGGGCTTCGCCGGCCTGCCGCTGACCGGCGCGCTGGCCGGCGGCCTCGGCCCCGTCGTGAACATGGACCCGACGACGCTCGCCGCCGTCGGCCAGATGGGCGCGGTCTGGACCGGCGGCGGCACGCTGATCGCGTGGTCCTCGCTGATCGCCGTCGCCGGATTCACCCGCGTGCCGGTGCTGGACCTGGTGCGCCTGCTCTTCGGCCCGGTCTGCGCCGGGCTGATCGTCTCCACCCTGCTGGCCGTCGTGCTCTGGTGATCGCGGCGGCGTCGCTCTCAACCCCGACTGCACCCCGAAGGAGGATGCCATGACCAAGCTCATGAACCGCGACGAATTCCGCACCGCGCTGGAACAGGCCATCGCCGGCAAGAGCGCCAACAAGTCGCCCTTCAGCATCGGCTGGGCGAGCGGCAAGCTGACCCGCGCACACCTCTCGCGCTGGGCCGAGAACCACTTCCACTATGTCGGCCCCTTCGCCGAATACCTCGCCTATGTCTATGCGCGCATGCCCGCGCAGTACCAGGAAGCCAAGGACTTCCTGCTGCAGAACATGTACGAGGAGGAGATCGGCGGCGATCGCCACACCGACCTGCTGATCCGCTTCGCCGAGGCCTGCGGCACGACACGCGAGCGGGTGATGGACCCCGAGAACATGTCGCCCACGACGCGCGCGCTGCAGAGCTGGTGCTACTGCGTCGCCATGCGCGAAGACCCGATCGTCGCCGTCGCCGGCCTGGTCGTCGGGTTGGAGTCCCAGGTGCCCAGCATCTACCGCCGCCAGACGCCGACGCTGCGCGAGAAATACGGCTTCACGGACGAGGAGGTCGAGTTCTTCGACCTGCACATCGTCTCCGACGAGATCCATGGCGAGCGCGGCTACCAGATCGTGCTGGAACACGCGGACACGGTCGAGTTGCAGCAGCGCTGCCTGAAGATCTGCGAAGTGGGCGCGCAGATGCGCCTGCTCTACACGACGGCGCTCTACAACGACTACGTGGCGAGCGAGATTTCCCTGCGTGAACTCGGCATGGCCGCCTAATTTGTGAGGGCGGGGCCCTCGATGGGGCCCCGCATGTCTCTCTGGAAACGCACAAACAATGCCGCTGGTGACCTTCCGCAAGGGCAATGTGACGGTCGAGGAGGAGGTGGCGGACAACACCAACCTGGTGGTCCGCGCCGGCATTCGGAAGTTTCCCCACCCGCATCTGCGCTACGGCTGCGGCATGGGGAAATGCGCCAAATGCGCCTGCCAGGTGCAGGCGGGCGCCGAGCACCTGCCGCCGCCCAACTGGAAGGAGAAGAAGCAGCTCGGGGCGTATCTGGAGCAGGGCTACCGCCTCTGCTGCCAGCTCTGGCTGCATCACGACATCACGCTGGAACAGCCCCTGCAGGAGCTGCCGGGCGCCGGCGGCCAGAGCTGAAGGAACCCCCACGATGTACGTCATCCTGACCAGCAAGCCCGGGCAGTTCCGCACCGAGCTGGTGCCCGGCCTGCTGCCGGTCGAAGCCTATGACTACCTGTTCTACGGGAAGAAGAAGGCGCAGTTCGTCATCGCCGAGATCGCGGGCGAGACGAAGGTGCGCGTCATCGACGAGGTCTTCCCACCCGTGCTGAACCTGGTGCCCTCGAAGTTCCTGGAGAAATTCGACAGCGTCACCGCCGCGCGGCGGGAGCTTGAACACCTCACCACCTTCGGCAACATGCAGGTCGAACTGCAACCCATCCCGCTGCCGCAGCCCGTTTCATGATCACGATCACCTTCGTCACCAATGACGGCAAGCAGGTGCAGGCGGCCGAGAACAGCAACCTGCTGCGCGTGTCGCTGCGCGAGAAGGGCGGCATTCCCTTCAAGTGCGGCGCGGGCCTCTGCGGCACCTGCCGCTGTCACTTCGACGCGGGGCTGGAGCACGCGGATGCCGTGAAAACCAAGGAGCGCAAGCACCTGACCGACGCCGACATCGCCGCCGGCTACCGCATGGCCTGCCAGACCTTCGTGAACGGCGACGTCGCGATTTCCTGGGACCCCAGGCAGCCCATCAAGGCCGCGCCCGTGCGGCCGGCTGCCACTGTCAAAGAGACGAGCGAATGAAGAGCTTTTTCCGACTGGAAGCGCATGAGGCTCGGACCATGGTGGCCGCGGCGCTGGCAGAGGCAGCGCGAATAAAAGTGCCGGAGACCGCCTGCGTGGTGGATGAGGGCGGCTATCCGATCTGCCTGGAACGCATGGACGGCGCGCGCGTGACCGGCCCGCAGATCGCCTGGAACAAGGCCTTCACCGCGGCCGGCCACAAGCGATCGACGCATCTCTTCAACACGCCGCCCAACGGCCCCGCGCTGCCGGGCAACGAGGCCTTCGGCATCCAGTGGAGCTTCGACGGCAGGTTCGCGATTTTTGTCGGCGGCTTCCCGATCGTGGTGGATGGCGAGGTCGTGGGCGGCATTGGCCTGTCCGGCGGCAATGGCGAGCAGGACATCGCCTGTGGCGTGGCCGGCCTGCAGGCGCTGGCCGACCTGCTGAAGCCGCAGGGCCGGACCGTGCTGGTGCAGGCCGACATCAAGAAGTAGCGCGCATGGCCTTTCGCATCCTCGTATCAGGCGCGGCGGCCGAGTTCACGGCCGAGGCGGGCGAGACGCTGCTGGAAGCCGCGGACCGCGCAGGTGTCGCGCTGCTGCGCGACTGCCGGACGGGCGGCTGCGGCACCTGCCGCATCCGGCTGCTCGAAGGCAGCGTGGCGTATGAGGAAATGCCCTTCGCGCTGACCGAGGAGGAGGCGGCGGAAGGCTTCGCGCTGGCGTGCCAGGCGCGCGCGACCTGTGACCTCGTGATCGAACCCGCGCGCAGCGGCCCCGACCTGCCCCCATCCGCCATGCACCAGGCGGTGGTCATCGGCACGGAACGGCTGGCGCATGACGTGACCGCGCTGCGCCTGTCGCTGCCTGAGCCGCTGGACTATTTGCCCGGGCAATATGCGAACCTGCTGCTGCCGGATGGATCGTCGCGCAGCTTCTCGATGGCGACGGCGCCGGGCGGCGACCTCACCTTCCACATCCGCCACATCGAAGGCGGCCGCTTCACGTGCGGCATCCTGCCCAGGCTGGCGCCAGGCGCGACGCTGTCGCTGGAAGCGCCGCTCGGCGCCTTCGTCCATCGCCCCGCGGATTTCCGGCCGCTGCTGTTCCTGGCGACGGGCACCGGCATCGCACCGATCCGCGCCATGCTGGAATCGCTGCTCGACGACGGCGACTGCCCGCCGGTCACGCTCTACTGGGGTGGGCGCAGGCTGGCGGATCTCTATCTGCGCGACGAGATCGCCTCCTGGACGGACCGCCTGACCGAGTTCCGCTTCGTCCCCGTGCTGTCGCGTGCCGGGGATGGCTGGGGCGGCGCGCGCGGCCACGTCCATCACATCTGCCTGGCCGAGATGCCCGACATGCCTGATTGCGCAGCCTATCTCTGCGGCTCGCCCGCCATGATCCGCGATGCGCGTGCCGCGCTGCTGGCCAAGGGCGCGAACCCCGCCTTCGTCTACACGGAAGCCTTCACCGCCACGCCGCCCGTCACTGCGGCCTGATCCCGGCCCGCGCGATCAGCTCCGCCCATTTCGCGAGGTCGCGCGCCATCACCGCGCGGAAGGCGGCTGCGCCGAGATCGGGAAGATCGAAGCCGGCGCCAATGAGCCGCGTACGTGTCTCCGGCACGCGCAGCGCCGCCAGGATGGAGGACTCCGCGCGGTCTGCGATGGCCGACGGCAGCCGTGCGGGACCGAGCACCCCATACCAGGAGAAGGCCTCGAACCCCGGATAGCCAAGCTCGGCGATGGTCGGCACGTCAGGCAGGTCGCGCCAGCGCGATGGGCCGGTCGTCGCCAGCGCGCGCAGCCTGCCGTCGCGGATGGCCGCGACGGCCAGGATCGGATTCTGGAACACCGCATCGACCTGCCCGCCCAGCACCGCCGCCTGCGCGGGGGCCGTGCCGGCAAAGGGCACATGCGTCAGCTCGACGCCCGCCGAGACGGCAAGCAATTCGCCCGAAAGATGGCTGGCCGCGCCGACGCCGCCCGATCCGTAGCTGACGGGCCTGGTGCGCGCGAGTGCGATGAGCTCGGCCAGCGTCGTCGCGGGCACCGAGGGATGCACGACAAGGATGTGCGGATGCTGGGCAACCAGCGCGATCGGCGTGAAGTCGCGCAGTGGATCGAAGGGCAGCCGCTGCACGAGCGCCGGCGCGGTGACCAGCGTGTTCGCCGCGACGACAAGCGTCAGCCCGTCAGGCGGCTGCCGCGCCACGTAGTCCGAACCGACATTGCCGCCGGCCCCTGGCCTGTTCTCGACCACGACCGGCTGGCGCCAGCTTCGCCCCAGCTGTTCGGCAAGCGCGCGCGCAATGACGTCCGAAGGCCCCCCTGGCGCGAAGGGAGCGACGAGGCGCACGGGCCGGTCGGGCCAGTTCGCTTGCGCCGCCGTCCGTGATGCGGCGGCGACGGAGGCCACGAGCCCCGCGAATGCGCGGCGCGTCATGGCGCCGGACAAGCCGCATCCAGAGCGTGCCATCGCGTCTTTTCCCTTCGCTTCGTCCCGTGCCAGGATCAGCAAAACCCAACTGCATAAGGGTGGGAAGCGTCCATGTTGTTGCTGCGCCGCACACTGACCGCGAGCGGGCTTGCGCTCGCCATCCCGCCCCGATCGCGCGCCCAGGCCTATCCGGCGCGGCCGGTGCGCGTCGTCGTCGCCTTTCCGCCAGGCGGACCCACGGACACGATCGCGCGCGTGCTCGCCGCACCGCTGGAGCAGGCCTGGGGGCAGCCGGTGGTCATCGAGAACCGCGGCGGCGCGGGCGGCAATATCGGCACCGCCCAGGTCGCGCGGGCCGCGCCGGATGGCTACACGCTGCTGCTCTGCGCCAGCTCGCACGCGATCAACCCGAGCATCTTCCGCAGCATGCCCTACCACCCCGTGCGCGACTTCGCGCCGGTGGCGCTGCTGACCTCCTCGCCCTTCGTGCTGGTCGTGCATCCCTCGATGCCCGTGCGAACCTTCGCGGAGTTCCTCGCTTATGTCCGCGCGCGCCCGGGGCAGGTGAACTACGCCTCGGCCAGCAACGGCAGCGGCAACCACCTGGCGATGGAGATGCTGAAATCGGCGGCCGGGCTCGACATGGTGCATGTCCCCTATGCGGGTGCGGCGCCGGCGACGACGGATCTGCTGGCGGGCCAGGTCTCCGTCATGTTCAACAACATGGTCTCCGCCGCGCCGCATATCCCGACGGGGCGGATGCGCGCGCTCGCCACATCCGGCCTCACGCGTCCGCCCTCACTGCCGGATGTGCCGACGGTCGCCGAGACGATCCCGGGCTTCGATGCGACCACCTGGTATGGGGTGCTGGCACCCGCCAGCACGCCGGCACCGTTGGTGACCGAGCTCAACGCACGCTTCGTCGCGGCGCTCGCCAGCCCCGCGGTGCGGGAGAGGCTGGTCGCCCTCGGCCTCGACGCCACGCCGAGCACGCCGGATGCCTTCACCCGCTTCATCGAGACCGAGATGGTGAAGTGGGCCGCAGCGGCGCGCGCCGCGAACGTGCAGATGGATTAGGGGAGCCGCCGCCATGCCGCTGCTGCAACGCAAGGGAAAGCCCTCGATCCACTACGTGATCGACGACCACACCGATCCCTGGAAGAAGGCGCCGACCATCCTGCTGCAGCACGGCTATGGGCGCTCCACCGAATTCTGGCGCGGTTGGGTGCCCTATCTCTCGCGCTTCTATCGCGTGGTGCGCGCGGATCTGCGCGGCTTCGGCCGCTCGCCGCTCGACTTCGATCCGCACAAGGAGTTCAGCGTTGCGAATTTCCTGGAAGACATCACCGCGGTGATCGACCAGGTCGGCGGCGGGCGCGTCCATTACTGCGGTGAATCCCTTGGCGGCATTTTTGGACTTGTGCTCGCCGCGACGGTGCCGGAGCGGCTGCGCACGCTCTCCGTCGTCTCGTCTCCCGTCACGGTGCCGAAGCACACGCAGACCGTCTTCGCCTTCGGCCATCCCAGCTGGCAGGAGGCGCTGCGCATCATGGGCAGCGAGGCCTGGGCCGCGGCCGGCAACGGCACCACGCGCTTCCCGCCCGGCACGGACCAGGGGCTGCTCGACTGGTATGCGGCCGAGATGGGCAAGACCGACGTCGAATCCCTGATCGCTCTGTCGCGCATCGCGGAGACGGTGAACATCGCCGACCATCTCCCGAAGGTCGCCGTGCCGACGCTCGGCCTCTATCCGCGCGGCGGCACCATCACGGGCTTCGAGGAGGAGCAGATTCGGAAATCCGTGCCGGGCATCCGCGTCATCGGCCTGCCGACGCGCTTCCATTCCATCCAGGTCCTGATGCCTGCCGCCTGCGCCAAGGCCGTTCTGCATTTCTGCGGCGAGCATGACGGCGTCGCGAACCACGAATAGGACAGAGGTGCGGCAGGCGGATGTTATACCTGCGGCACGAGTCAAAGCCTCGTGCCGCAGGTATCACGTGCTGCCCGCGCGCATCAGCGGGCGCCCGGTCAGGAAGCCGCCATCCACCGGCAGCACCGTGCCCGTGATGAAATCCGCGGCGTCCGAAGCGAGATAGGCCACCGCGCGCGCGACATCCGGCGCCAGGCCAAGCCGGCCATAGGGGATCATCGGCAGGAAGTTGCGCTTGTAATCCGCGCTGACGCGCTCGCCTTCCACATCGATCAGCCCGGGGGCCACCGCGTTCACGCGGATGCGATGCGGGCCGAACTCCATCGCCATGCATTTGGTCAGCATGACGAGGCCGGCCTTGGACGCGCAATAATGCCCGGCACCCACGCGCGCCGAGAAGGCCGCGGTCGAGGCGATGTTGACGATCGCCCCGCCGCCGCCCACCGCGACGCGCCGCTTCACGAAGGGCTGCGCGCAGAGCAGCGGGCCCTTCAGGTTCGTGTCGATCACCGCATCCCAGACCGCCTCGCTGAGATCGGTCAGCGTGTTGTCGGGATAGATCCCGGCGTTGTTCACCAGCACCGTCGGCGTGCCGAGCGCCGCCTCCACCTCGGCATGGAGCGCCTCGATGGCCGCGGCATCGCGCACGTCGAGCCGCCAGGCCCGCGCCGCGCCGCCAGCCCGAGCGATCCCCGCCGCGACACGTGTCGCGGCGTCCAGGTCGATGTCCGTGACGGCGACGGCGACGCCGTCGGCCGCCAGGGTCTCGGCGATGGCACGGCCCAGCCCGGTGGCCGCGCCGGTCACCACGGCAACGCGCTTGCTCATGAGACGATCTCCTCCCCTGCCGTGGCGCGTCCTGTCACCGCCGCGCGATCTCGCGGTTCCAGCGGTCGGTCCATTCCGGCCGCTGCGTGTTGACGTAGTTCCAGTCCGCGGTGACCAGGCGGCGCAGCGTCGCCTCCCCGGCCGGCAGGCGCTGGGCGACGTCGGCCGGCAATTGCACGGTGCGATTCACGGGCACCAGGTAGGTATGGCGCGCATTGGCCGCCTGCGCCTCCGGCCCCAGCACGTAGTTGATGTAGCGCTGCGCCGCGTCCAGCCGCCGCGTGCCGCGCGCGATGCCGATCGTGCTGTCGATGATCTGCCCGCCTTCCTGCGGGATCACCCAGCCGATATTGCCGCCCTGGTCGATCAGCCCCTGCGCGCGGTCGCTCGTCCAGGTCGTGATCCAGATGTCGCCCTGGGTGAACAGCTGAGAGACCTGTGCGTGCTGGTTCCAGAAGGTCACGGCCCCTGGCGCGATCTCCCGCAGGCTGGTGAAGCCGGGGTTGATGTTGCGCTCGTCGCCGCCGTTCATGCGCGCGGCCATGATCAGCAGCATCACGCCATGCGAGGTGTCGATGCCCGGCAGCGCCAGCCGGTTGCGGTATTCCGGCCGCCACAGGTCGCGGAACGAGGTCGGCGGCGTGCGGATGCGGCTGCGGTCATAGGCGATGACCTGCGAGACGTACATGAACTTGGTGTAGGGGTCGCCCTGGATCCGGAACTGCGGATAGAGGTCGTTCATGTTGGGGATGGCGGCCGCCGTCAGCGGCTCGAACAGCCCCTCCGCATGGGCCTGCGCGGCACCGACCTCATCCATCATGATCACGTCGATGCGCGGGTCGTTGCGCTGCGCGCGCATCATGGCGACGGTCTGCATGGTCAGGCCCGTCGCGATGCGCACGCGGATGCCCGGGTTGGCACGCTCGAAGGGCTCGATCACCGCGCGGCGCCAGCCTTCCTCGAAGGAGCCGCCATAGACGATGACGGTCAGTTCCTGCGGCGCCTGGGCGCGCGCGGGGACGATTGCCAGCAGCGCGGCTGACATGGCGAGGCACGCGGCCCAGCCGGCTTTCCACACTCTCCGCATTCCAGCCTCCTCTCGTTGCGGCCGGCGCTCAGCCGGCCAGGAAACGCGCGTGTTCCGGGCGCAGCAGCACGCCCACGGAATCGCCCGGCATGCGCGCGGCAATGGCGTGGCGCAGTTGCTCCTGCACGATGAGTTCCTGCCCATCAGCCAGGGCGATCGCGTATTCCATCAACCCACCGATGCGCGCCGCCCGTCGCACCGTGGCGGGCCGCGCCTCCGCCGTGCCCGCGGGCACCAGGTCGATCTTCTCCGGCCGGATGCAGAGCGCGCCGCGCGCACCGGGCGCTGCCTCCCCTTGCGCGCGAAAGCCGCCGCCGGCGTCGGCCTCGAAGAGCAATGCGCCTGCATCTGCGGACGCGACGCGGCCTTCGATCAGGTTCGAGGTGCCGATGAAGTCCGCGACGAAGCGCGTGGCGGGCTGGTGATAGATCTCCGCCGGGGTGCCCGCCTGTTCCAGCCGCCCCTGGTTCATCACCGCGATCCGGTCGGCGATGGTCGAGGCCTCGTCCTGGTCGTGCGTGACGAAGAGCGCGGTGATGCCGACCTCCTGCTGCAGGCGCCGGATCTCCTGGCGCATCTGCACGCGCAATTTGGCGTCGAGGTTGGACAGCGGCTCGTCGAACAGCAGAAGCTTCGGGCGCAGCACCAGCACGCGCGCCAGCGCCACGCGCTGCTGCTGCCCGCCCGAGAGCTGGCGTGGATAGCGCCCTTCCAGGGCGGCGAGGCCCACCATCTCCAATGCCTCACCCGCGCGGCGACGGAGCTCCTGCTCCGGCACCTGGCGGCAGCGCAGGCCGAACTCGACGTTGCGCCGCACGGTCATGTGCGGGAACAGCGCGTAGCTCTGGAACACCATGCCGGTATCGCGGCGGTTCGCCGGCATCTCCGTGATGTCCGCGCCATCGAGCAGGATGCGCCCTGCCGTCGGCTCCACGAAGCCGGCCACCATGCGCAGCGTCGTCGTCTTGCCGCAGCCGGAGGGGCCGAGCAGCGCCACCATCTCGCCCTTGCCGAGCGCGAGGTCGACGCCATCCACGGCCATGCTCTCGCCATAGCTCTTCGAGAGGGCGCGGAGCTCGAGGTCGTGCGCGGTCATGCGTGCCGGATATCCAGGAAGCGGCGGTAGAGCGGCACGCCGACGACCAGCCAGACCAGGATCAGCATGGTGGAGACCGCCGAGACCGACGGGCGGGAGGAGTATTCCAGCGAGGTGAAGATGCGGATCGGCAGCGTCTGCATGCCCGGCCCCGCGAGGAACAGGGAGACCACCAGCTCGTCGAAGGAGAGGATGAAGGCGAAGACCGCGCCGGCGACAACCCCGGGACGGATCAGGGGCAGCGTCACCTGGAAGAAGGTGCGCGTGGCGCTGGCGCCCAGATTGGACGCCGCCTCCTCCACCGCCGGATCGAACTCCGACAGGCTCGCCATGACCATGCGGATGACGAAGGGCGTCGTCAGTACGGCATGCGCCGCGATCATGCCGTGCAGCGTCCCCGCCAGCCCGACCTGGTTGTAGAAGATCAGCAGCGCGAGCCCGAGCACGATGGCCGGGAAGAAGATGGGCGACAGGAACAACGCCGCCGCGGCCGCCTTGCCCGGGAAGCGCCCGCGCGCGAGACCGAGCGCGGCCGAGGTGCCGAGGATCGTGGCAATGAGCGTGGAGGAGCCGGCCAGGACGGCGCTGACGCGCATCGCCTCCATGTATTCGCGGCTGCCGAGGACGTCGGCGAACCAGCGCAGGGTGACGCCGCGCGGCGGGAAGACCGGATAGGCCGTGGTCGTGAAGGAGGTCGCGACGACGACAAGCACCGGCGCCAGCAGGTAGAGCGCGATCAGCGCATTCACCGCCCAAAGGATCATGCGCCCCGCTCCTGCCGCGCGAGGCGCATGGCGATCAGGAACATGGCGACGACGGTCGCCAGCATGACGAAGGCGATCGCGCCGCCGAAGGGCCAGTTCAGCAGGCTCATCCCCTGCTGATAGATCAGCGTGGCCATGACCGGCACGCGCGGTCCGCCGATCAGGCTCGGTGTCACGAAGGCGCTGACGGCGAGCGTGAACACCAGCACGGATCCGGAGAGGATGCCCGGCACCGTGAGCGGCAGCGTCACCTGCCAGAAGATCCGCGCGCGGCCCGCGCCCAGATTGCGCGCGGCCTCATAGAGTCGCGGGTCGATATTAAGCAAAGCGGCGTCCAGCGCGAGCACCATGAAGGGCAGCAGCACCTGCGTCAGCGCGATGATGATTCCCGTCATGTTGTACATGAACCGGATGGGATCCTCGGTGATGCCGAGATCCATCAGCGTGCGGTTGATGAAGCCGTTGTTGGACAGCAGGATCATCCAGCCGAAGGTGCGGACGACGGCACTCGTCAGCAACGGCAGCAGCACGACGAAGTAGAGCAGCGCGCGCGCAAAGCCGCGCAGCCGCGACAATCCGTAGGCGAGCGGAAAGCCGAGC
Source organism: Acetobacteraceae bacterium (assembly GCA_041910415.1). Taxonomy (GTDB): domain Bacteria; phylum Pseudomonadota; class Alphaproteobacteria; order Acetobacterales; family Acetobacteraceae; genus JAYRQX01. The sequence continues at coordinate 20,226 of JAYRQX010000462.1, forward strand.
ACGAGGCTCCACAACGTCACCTCGAGCCCGAGCCGCAGCGTGCGCCACAGGATCGCCAGGTGATAATCGTCGGTCAGGAAGGCGGTGTAGTGCGCAAGCGTCCAGCTGTCCTGGATGCCGCGCCCGGCCTCGTAGCCACGGAAGCTCAGAACGAAGAGCGTGATCAGCGGCCCGAGCATGAAGAGCGCGAGCCAGACGGCGTTCGGCAGCAGCAGCCTGGCGCCCGTGCCACGCATCAGGGAACGCCATTCGCCACGGCCATCGCCGTGCTGTGTGCAGTTCCGTCCATGTCGCAGCCCTGGCCGGGAGGCGCGCAGGGCGCCTCTCCCCGGTCAGACTAGGGTGATGTGGCGGCGCTTGGGAAGCGCTGCGTTCCCGGCACGCGTCGCGTCGCCATGTCCATGACGGCAGGCGATCAGCGGCGCTCGAAATCAACCATGTCATCCACCGGCAAGCCGAGCAGCCGCCGCCGCAGGACATCCAGCCCGAGTTCGGCCGCGCCGAGCCGCACCCATTCGCGGTTGCCGACCAGCCGCGCCTCCCGCGTCACGTCGCCCGCCGGGTCCACCAGGCCGATCTCGATGCGGCCGCCTTCCGTCGCGTCGTCCGCCAGGGTCACCAGCACGGCCAGCGCGTGCGTCGCACCGCTCTCCGCCCGCAGCGCGGCAGCCCGCGCAACCGCACCCGTGTCGCTGCCCGCGGGTGGCAGCACCAGGCCGCGCCGGAACCGCGCCTCCGCCCCCGGCACCTGCAGCAGGCGCTGCGCAATGGCGCCGCCCGTCAGCGTCTCGGCAACGGCGAGCGTGCCCTCCCCGAGCGCACCGATCACCACGCCTTCGAGGGATTGCGCATCCTCGGCGACGATGAAATTGCCAAGGCGCTGGCGGACGGCGGCTTCCAGCGGCATGAGGATCGCCTCCAGCGCCGCGGCATCGGCCGCGCGCACCGAAAGCTTCGTCTCGAGTTGCGGGTAGTGCGCCTGGAAGCCCAGCTTCACGGCGCCCGGCGGCGCGCGCTCCTCAAGGCCCGCCAGCATCTGGTCGGCCCGGCTTTCGCCGATGCCGAAGGAGTGGAACCGCTTGAGGCGCATCACGCCCGCGCGTCCCGCCTTCGCCAGCAGCCGGGGGATGATCTGCTCATCCAGCATCCGCAGCATCTCCCGCGGCACGCCCGGCGTGAAATAGAAGCGCGCGCCGGCGATCGTCACCGCGAAGCCGCACGCCGTGCCGATGGGGTTGTCGATGAACTCCGCGCCATCGGGCAGCATCGCCTGCTTGCGGTTGTTGGGCGGCATCACGCGGTTCCGCCTGGCGTAGAAGCCTTCCATCCGTTCCAGCCAGGGTCCGTGCAGAACCAGGGGAACGCCCGCCACCTCCGCCGCGATCTCCTGGCTGAGATCGTCCACGGTCGGTCCCAGCCCGCCATTGACGATGACCACATCCGCGCGCTCCGCCGCCTGGCGGAAGGCTGCGCGAAGGGCGTCGCGATCGTCGCCGACCATGGTGCCCCAGACGACGCCGAGATCTTCCTCGAACAACCGCCGGGCCATGTGGCCGTAATTGGTGTTGATCGTCTTGCCGGAGAGGATCTCGTCGCCCGTGCAGAGGATCTCGATGCGCATGCCTGTCGTGCCCCGAAGCGGAATCCGGCCCTGGCCGGGCCGATCGTGCCGGGTTCCTGTAAAGACAGCGGCGGCTTCGGGCGCAAGGGCGGCGTGGCCCACACGCCGTCGAGACCGGTGCGGGCGCGACCTCGCCGGGTCGATCGGTGTGTGAGGCCAGGCTAATCCCAGGGCGAAGGACGCAGCGCCGTGCCATCGACGAGACGCGCATACCGGAAGGGCGCCGGATCGACGATCGGCGCAGCGCCGGTGACGAGATCGGCGGCCAGGCGTCCGCCGCCTTGCCCCATGCCGAAGCCATGGCCGCTGAAGCCCGTCGCGACGAACAATCCCGCATGGCCATCGACGGCGGAGATCACCGGCCGCGCATCCGGCGTGGAATCGATCAGCCCGCCCCAGGCCTCCTCGACGCGCAGCTCCTGCAAGAGCGGATAGTCGGCGCGGAAATGGGCCATGGCGCGGTCGATCAGTTCCATGTTGGCGGGCGGATCGAGCACGCGCGTGGCCTCGAAAGGCGTGGGCCCGTCGAAGGACCAGCGCGCGAAACTCTCGGGCCCCTTCAGGAAGCGCGTCCCGAGCGTGAGCTTCACCTTGCCGCGCCGCTTCCGGAACAGCGGCAGGAACTTCATGGCGTAGAGGATGTTCTGCGGCGTCAGCTCGACGCGGCCGCCGCCCGCGATCGCGACGGTGTAGGCGCCGTCGTCGCGCCGGCGGAAGGCGTAGCTGTCCGTGGTGATGCCCCCGGCATTCACCTCGGGCGCCGCGTTGGTCCGGCACGCCGCGGCATAGACGCCCGCCTGCGGCAGCGGGATGCCGTGGCGGCGGAAGAACATCGAGGTCCAGGCGCCGCCGGCGCACAGCAAGGCGCCCGTGCGGATGCGCCCCTTTTCCGTGATGAGCGCGGAGACGCGGCCGCCGGTCGTCTCCATCCCGCGCGCGGCGCAGTCCTGATGGATGGTCGCGCCCAAAGCGCGCGCAGCCTCCGCGATGGCCGGTGCGGCCTTGGTGGGTTCCGCGATCGCGTCGGTCGGCGAATAGAGCCCGCCCGCCCAGCGCGCGCCGCGCGCATTGGGCAGCATCGCCGCAAGATCGGCCGGGCGCAGGATGCGGCCGTCCATCTGGAACTCGCGCGTGCGGTCGAGCCACTGCTCCCAATAGGCGACCTCGGAGGGGTTGGCCGAAACGGCGAGCAGCCCGCATTGGCGGTAGCCGACATCCTGCCCCGTCTCGCGCGACAGCCCACCCCAGATCCTGAGGCTTTCCCGCGCCAGCGGCACTTCCGGCAAGGACCGTCCATGCAGGCGGCACCAGCCCCAGTTGCGGCTGGATTGCTCGGCGCCGACCAGGCCCTTTTCCACCAGCGCGACGCGGATGCCTTTCTTCGCGAGGAAATAGGCAGCAGAGACGCCGACGATGCCGCCGCCGATAACGACGGCATCGGCCTCGGCGGGCAGGGTTTCGTCGGAGGCGATGCGCGCCAGCGCCGGCAAGGCAGGCATGATGCTACGCGGCCCTGACTTCCATGAGCGCCTCGTCGAGCGCGCGGCGCAGCCGGTCGGCCATCTCCGTGATCTGCTCGGCCGTGATGATGAGCGGCGGCGCGAGCGAGATGCGGTGCTTCGTCGTGCGCAGGATGAGGCCGTGCTTGCGCGCGAGGCGGTCCATGATCGGGCCGACCTCCTTGCCTTCGGGAAAGGGGCGGCGCGTCTTCTTGTCGGCCACGATCTGCAGCCCGCCCATCAGCCCATGGCCGGAATAGTGGCCGATCAGCGGGTGGTCCGCCAGGCCTTCGAAGGTCGCGCGGAAATGCGGATCGAGCGCCTTCACGTGCCCGAGCATGTCCATTTCCTCGTAGATCGTCAGCACCTCGTTCGCGACGGCGCAGGCGACGGGATGGCCGCCATAGGTGAAGCCGTGGACGAAGGCACCGATGCGGTCGGACTGGGTCAGGATGGACTGGAAGACCTTGTCGCTGATCAGCACGGCGGAGACCGGCTGCATGGCCGCCGAGAGGGCTTTGGCGCAGGTGACGAGATCGGGCTGCAGCCCGCAGGTCTGGCTGCCCCACATGGCGCCGGTGCGGCCGAAGCCGCAGATCACCTCATCGGCCACCAGCAGAATGTCGTATTTCCGCAGGATCGCCTGCACACGTTCGAAGTAGCCCTTGGGCGGCGGCAGGGCGCCGGCGCCACCGCCCTGGATCGGGTCGCAGAAGAAGGCGCCGATGGTGTCCGGGCCTTCGCGCAGGATCAGCGCTTCCAGGCTGTCGGCCATGCGCTGGGAGAATTCTTCTTCGCTCTCCCCATCCACGTGGTCGCGGTACCAGTGCGGGCATTCCGCGTAGACATAGCCTTCGTACGGCATCCCGAATCCCTTGTGGAAATCGGGGATGCCCGTCAGGCAGATCGTGCCGATCGTCGAGCCGTGGTAGCTCTCCAGCCGCGAGATCACCTTGCGCTTCTGCGGCCTGCCCTGCGCGTTCCAGTGATACCAGACCAGCTTCAAGGCGGTGTCGTTCGCCTCCGACCCCGAGCATTGCAGCAGCACCTTCGACATCGGCACCGGCGCGATGTCCAGCAGCTTGTCAGCCAGTGTCACCGCGGCCTCGTTCGAGGCGTGTCGGAAAATCTGGTAGTAGCCGAGGCGCTTCATCGCATCGTAGGCGACCTTGGCCAGCCTTTCGTTCGCGAAGCCGAGCGAGCAGCACCACAGCGCCGATGCGCCTTCCAGATAGCGGTTGCCGGCATCGTCATAGATGTAGACGCCATCGCCGTGATCGAAAACCTGGGGGCCCGTGGTCAGATGCGCGCGCGCATTGGTGGAGGGATGCAGCAGCGCGGCGATGTCGCGCTCATGCACGCTGTTCGAGAGCATCCGCGTCATCGGTCTTCCCCATTGCCCTAGTCGTTCATGCCGCGCGGGTCGAAGGCGTCGCGCAGCCCGTCGCCCACGAAATTGAAGCTCGCGACTGCGAGCGTGATCGCGATGCCGGGCAGGATCGCGAGGTGCGGCGCGGTGGTCAGGTACTGCTGCGCCTTCTCGAGCATGTTGCCCCAGCTCGGCACCGGCGGCTGGATGCCGTAGCCGAGATAGCTGACATAGGATTCCAACAGGATGCCACGCGCGACGATGAGCGTCGCGACCACCATGATCGGCCCCATGACGTTGGGCAGCAGCTCGCGGAACATGATACGCAGCGGGCGGGAGCCGGAGGCGATCGCCGCCATCACGAACTCCCGCTCCCGCAGCGACTTGATCTGCCCCTGCGTGATGCGCGCGACCTCCATCCAGGCGGTCAGCGCGACGATGACGATGATGGTGGTGACCGAAGGCGCGATCAGCGCCGCCAGCGTCAGCAGCAGGAAGATCGTGGGAAAGCAGAGCACCGCGTCCACGAAGCGCATCAGCGCATCGCCGACCACGCCGCCGCGAAACCCGGCCACGATGCCGACGACGGTCCCCACCACCACCGCGATCACCATGGAGAGGATGCCGACGGAGAGCGAGATGCGTCCGGCCATCAGCAACCGGGCGAGCTGGTCGCGGCCGAGTTCGTCGGCGCCCAGCATGTGTGGCCCGGCGAAGGGCCGCTGGAAGCGGTTGCGCATGTCGAGCTGGAGTTCGGTGTAGGGCAGCAGGGACGGCCCGATCACGCAGGCGATGACCAGCAGCACGATGACGCAGGCGCCGAAGACCGCCAGCCGGTTCCGGCGGAAGCGCCGCAGCGTCTCGAAGCGCCGTTGCGGCGGGGTGTCGGTCGCCTCGGTCGTCGCGCTCATTGCAGCCGCACCCTGGGATCGGCGGCGACGTGCAGGATATCGGCCATCAGGTTGCCGACGATGACCATGATGGCGGTCAGCATCAGCACGCCCATGATGACGGGGTAGTCGCGATAGCCGATCGAATCGAGGAAGAGCCGTCCCATCCCGGGCCAGGTGAAGACGGTCTCGGTCACCAGCGCGCCGCTCAGCAGGGTGGGAAATTCCAGCCCCGCCAGCGTGATCATCGGCAGCAGCGCGTTGCGCAGCGCATGGCCCGCCAGCACCGCACCCTGCGACAGTCCCTTGGCCCGCGCGGTGCGGACATAGTCCTGCGACAGCACCTCCAGCATGGCCGCGCGCATGAAGCGGCTCCAGATCGCGGTCGTCACCAACCCCAGCACGAGGGCCGGCCCGATCAGGTGGTGGAGCGAGACCCAGAATCCTGCATCGCCGACGGGTGCGATATTGCCCGGCGGCAGCCAGCGAAGCTCGATCGAGAACACATAGATGACGACCAGCCCGAACCAGAAGGTGGGAATGGACAGCGCGATCATCGCCCCGATCGTCGCGACCTGGTCCATGAGGGAATAACGCCTGATCGCGCTCAACACACCGATGGCGCAGCCGAGCAGCACGGCGAAGAGCAAGGCCGTCAGCATCAGCCGGAAGGTCGCCCCGATGCGCGATGCGATGACCAGCAGTACCGGCATGTCGTCGCGGTAGGACCGGCCCCAGTCGCCGCGCAGCAGCCCCCAGGCCCAATCCGCGTATTGCACGACGATCGGCCGGTCGAGCCCCATCTGCGTTGCCAGCCGGCGCAGATCCTCCTCGTTCATGCCCGGGGTGTTGGCGAATTGCGACATCGGCCCGCCCGGCGTCAGGTGCAACAGGGCGAAGCCGATCATGGAGACGAGTACCACAAGCAGCACGCCTTGCGCGAAGCGCCGGATCAGGAAGCGCGTCATACCGCCGGGCTCAGGGCGCCCAGTACCATTCTCGCATGTTCCAGCAGTTCGAGCGGTAGTTCACGTTGGCCCTGAAGCCATGCAGGTTCGCCTTGGTGCCCTCGCCCAGGTTGGTCTGGAACAAGGGGAGGTAGGGCAGGTCGCCGCGCACGATCTCCTGCACGCGCAGGTAGTTCCGCTTGCGCTGCTCGCGGTCCAGCAAGCCGACGCTGTCGCGGACCAGGGTGTCCACCTCCGGGTTGGAATACTGCATGGTGTTGGAGCCGCTTCCCGTCCGGACCGGGATCGCCCAGCTGCCCAGGCGGTCCGACACGTCGGGGTCGCCCGCGACGGGGAAGATGGCGCCGACAATCGTCGTCTGCCACTGGCTCTGGCGCCAGAAATCGCCCCACATCACGGCGGCGGGGAAATTGCGGATGCTCATCTGCACGCCGAGCGGCTGCCACATCTGCTGCAGGAATTGCTGCATCTGCTCGCGCAGATGGCTGCCGACCACGGTGGAACACTCGAAGGACAGCCGCACGCCGTTCTTCTCCCGCACTCCGCCCGCACCGCGGCGCCAGCCTGCCTGGTCGAGTACGCGCCCCGCCTCCGCCATGTCGAAGCGATGCGCCGGCAGGTTGCCGTGGAACGCCCAGTTCTCGTACGGCAGATACGTCTCGGTTGGACGGTTGACGTTGTAGAACAGGTCGCGAAGGATCGTCTGCTTGTCGAGGGCGAGGTAGAGCGCCCGGCGCACCGCCGCGTCCTGGAACACCGGCAGGCCGTTGTTGAACATAAAGCTCTGGAGAAAGGCGGTCGGCGAAACGTGCAGCGTGACGCCGCGCGCGCGGCGCACTTCCTCGTGGTTGTCGGCGGTGATGCCGTCAATGCCGACGGCATCCACCGAGCCGGCGACGAACTGGGTCTTCATCACGGTCGGGTCGGGGACGTATTTGAAGACGATGCGCTCCACGTAGGGGCCGTCCCCATGGTAGCGCTCGTTGGCATCGAGGCGGATATAGTCCCCCGGCCGGCGCTCGCCCCACTTGAAGGCGCCGGTGCCGATCGGGTTGTTGTTGAAACCGGCGTCCCGCGTCATCGCCCCCGCGCCCGGGACGTGCTTCGGCACGATCATCGTCCAGGCGAGGATGTTGAAGTAGGGCGCGAAGAAGCGCTCCATGCGCCAGGTGATCTCGGTCGCGCTCACCACCTGGATGTCGCGCACCAGGCTGTGGCCGTTGCGGGTGAAGGCCGGGAAGTCCCGATTCTGCAGCAATTCGATCGTGAACTTCACGTCCTCGGCCGTGAAGGGGTGGCCATCGTGCCAAGTCACGCCGGGGCGCAGCTTGATCCGCCAGGCCAGGCCATCGGCGGAGAGTCCGCCATTCGCGACGGTCGGGATCTCGGTGGCCAGGTTCGGCGAGAGGCTCCCATCCGGCTCGACGCGCCACAGCGCGTCGAAGACATTGAGCATCACGCCCTCGTCCACCTCGATCCTAGCTTGCAGGGGATGGAAGCGCGTGGGTTCCTGCGTCAGGCCGAGCACCACCTGGCCGCGCCGGCCGCTC
>JAYRQX010000463.1:0-2284 GCA_041910415.1 Acetobacteraceae bacterium
GCCAGCGCACGCTGCGCTTCGTGCCCTATGCCGATCTCGCGGTCCTGGATCCGATCTGGACCACGGCCGACATCACGCGCGACCATGGCTACCTGGTCTATGACACGCTCTACGGCACCGACGACGCGTTGCAGCCACAGCCGCAGCTCGCCGAAGGCCATGTCTGGGAGCCGGATGGCCGCGTCTGCACCATCACGCTGCGGCCCGGCACCGCCTTCCATGACGGCGAGCCCATCCGTGCGCGGGACTGCGTCGCGAGCCTCCGGCGCTGGATGGCCGTGGCGCCGATGGGACAGACCATCGCCGCGCTGCTGGACGATCTGGCCGCCATCGATGACCGCCGCCTGCGCTTCCGGCTGAAGCGGCCCTTTCCGCTGCTGATCAAGGTTCTCGGCCAGTCCTTCGCGCCGGTCCCCTTCATCATGCCCGAACGCGTCGCGGCGACCAGCGCGACCGAGCAGATCACCGATTTCACCGGCTCCGGGCCGTTCCGGCTGAAGCGCGACGAGTATCAGCTCGGCAGCCTCGTCGCCTATGAACGCTTTGCCGGCTACCGCCCCACCTCGGCACCGGGGCGCGGGCTGACGGCAGGCGCCAAGCAGGCCCATTTCGACCGCGTGGAATGGCGGAGCATTCCCGATGCCTCCACCGCCGCCGCCGCCCTGCAACGCGGCGAGGTGGACTGGTTCGCGAACCCGCCCCCGGAGAGCGTCGAGCTGTTGCGCCGGGTGCGCAATGTCGCGCTCAGCCGCATGGAATTGCTGCCGACCGTCTGCGTGATGCGCTTCAACCAGCTGCACCCGCCCTTCGACAGCAAGCGCGTCCGCCAGGCGCTGCTGCCGGCGATCGACCAGGCCGATTTCGTCATGGCTGCGGTCGGCACCGAGCGCGAGAATTACGCGACCGGCACCGGCTTCTTCCCGCCGGGCTCGCCGATGGCGAGCGAGGCGGGGCTCGCGCCGCTGCAGGGACCGCGCGACCTCGCCGCGGCGCGTCGCCTGCTGCGGGAAGCCGGCTATGGCGGCGAGAAGGTGCGCCTGCTCGGCTCCGTCAACACCGGCGCGACCGCGTCCCTGGCGCAGGTCACGGCAGACCTGCTGCCGCGCATCGGCTTCGACCTGGAGCCCATGCTGGTCGACAATGCGAGCGTGGTGCAGCGCCGGCGGTCCATGGAGCCGGTCGAGCGGGGCGGGTGGTCGGTGAGCTGCTGGGCCTTCCCCGGCCTCTGGTTCGAGAATCCGGCGACCCACATCCTGCTCCGCGGCAACGGGCGCGAGGCGTGGTTCGGCTGGCCGACCGCGCCCCGGCTCGAGGCGCTGCGCGACGCCTGGCTGGAGGCGCCGGATCTCGCCGCGCAGCAGCGCATCGCGCGGGAGATCCAGATCGTCGCCATGGACGAGCTGCCCTGCATCCCACTCGGCGCGATCTACCGCTCGACGGCGACGAGCCGCACGCTGCAGGGCCGCGTCACCGGCTTTCCGATCTTCTGGAACATCGCCCGCGCCTGAGCGGAGAGGAGGCCCCGAACGGCGCTGGGGCACGCGGCGGCGGAGAGCGCGGCGGACGCCGGGACGAGGCGCCGCGCGTTCGGTGAGGGGACGCGGGCACATTCCGCTCCCCCGTTGCATCCACCGCGCGCCCGTCCGATGGTCGCGCCCATGACGGACACCCTTCCTCCCCTTCTCCTCGTCGGCTGCGGCAAGATGGGCGGCGCCATGCTGTCCGGCTGGCTGGAACGCGGCCTCTCCTCGGCCGTGGTGGTCGAGCCCTACGCCGCCTCCGCCGCCGCCTTCGCCGGCCGCGTCACGGTCGTGCCCGATGCCGCCACCATCCCGGCCGACTTCAGGCCGGGCGCCGTGGTCTTCGCGATCAAGCCGCAGGAAGCGCCCGCCACGCTGCCGGCCTATGCACGCTTCGCGGGCTCGGCGGTGTTCCTCTCCATCATGGCCGGGCGCAACGTCGCCTCGATGCGCGCGGCCCTGGGTGAGCGCGCCGCCTGCGTCCGCGCCATGCCGAACACGCCCGCCGCCGTGCGCCAGGGCTACACCGTCGCCTGCCCCGGCCCCGGCGTGACCGCGGCGCAACAGAATCTCTGCGACACGCTGCTCTCCTCGGTGGGCCAGGTGGACTGGGTGGAGCAGGAAGCGCTGATCGACCCCGTCACCGCCGTCTCCGGCGGCGGTCCGGCCTATGTCTTCCTGCTCGCGGAGGTGATGGAAGCCGCCGCGCTGGAACAGGGCCTGCCGCCCGACCTCGCCCGCCGCATGGCGCGCGCCACGGTCGC
>JAYRQX010000464.1:0-2076 GCA_041910415.1 Acetobacteraceae bacterium
CCCGCGGGAAGGCGAGACGCTGTTCCGCCTCGCCGCCGCCGGCCGCTTCGCCGAAGCCCGCGCGCTCTACGACTGGTTCATGCCGCTGCTGCATCTCGATGCGCGGCCGGACCTCGTGCAATGCATCAAGCTGTGCGAGCAGATCATGGGCCGCGGCTCGGCGCTGACCCGCCCACCGCGCCTCGCCTTGCCCGAAGCGGACCGCCGCGAGGTCGAGGCCCTGATGGCCAGGGCGCTCGCCACCCGGCCCACCCTGCCAGCCATCGCGGCCTGAGGCGCGCCATGGCGGGGGCAGAGCGGATGAAGACTTCCCTTGATGAATGGGTGGCCTTCGCCGAGGCCCTCGCCGACGAAAGCCGCGCCATGTTCGGCGCGGCCGGGGCGCCTGTCGTGGCGCTCAAGCCCGATCGCAGCTTCGTCACCGACCTCGACGAACGCATCGAGCGGCGCCTGCGTGAACGTATCGCCGACCGCTTCCCGACCCATGGCATCATCGGTGAGGAAGGCGGCGATACCGGGCCGGCGCGGGAACTGACCTGGGTGCTGGACCCCGTGGACGGCACCGCACCCTTCATCGCCGGCGTGCCGGTCTATGGCACGTTGATCGCGCTGCTCGCGGATGGCGTGCCGGTGCTCGGCATCATCGATCTGCCGGTCACCGGCGACCGCTGGGTGGGTGCGACGGGCCGGACGACTCGCCACAGCGCCGGGCCTTGCACCACGCGGGCCTGCGCCGCGCTGTCTGGCGCGATCCTGTCGGCGAGCAATCCGGATTTCTTCGGCGACGCGGAACGCCCGGCGCTGGATGCGCTGCGCGCCGCGACCGCCTGGCGCATCTATGGCGGCTGCTGCATGGCCTATGGCCTGCTCGCCTCCGGCCGCACCGACCTCGCCATCGATGCCAGCCTGAAGCTCTGGGACTACGCGCCCTTCCCGCCGATCATCGAAGGCGCGGGCGGGGTGGTGAGCGATTGGGACGGCAGGCCGCTCGCCCTCGGCAGCGGCCCGCGCATCCTCGCCGCCGGCGACCGGGACCGGCACCGGGAGGCACTCGCCCTGGTGCAGGGCGCGTTGCAGCCATGAACGCCGAACCAGCATCCCTCGCCGCCGCATCGACGGCAGCACCGGGCCTCGCGATCGACCGCCTCGCCGTCGCCTATGGCGGGGTCCGCGTCATCGAGGACCTGTCGCTCTCGATCGAGCAGGGCTGCTTCTTCACCCTGCTCGGTCCGTCCGGCTGCGGCAAGACGACGCTGCTGCGCACCATCGCCGGGTTCATCCAGGCCGCCGAGGGGCGGCTTCTCTTCGGCAATACCGATGTCACGCGCCTGCCGCCGCACAAGCGCAACATCGGCATGGTCTTCCAGGACTACGCGCTGTTCCCGGACAAGACGGTGTTCGACAACGTCGCCTACGGCCTGCGCGCCCGCCGCGTGGACGAGGCGGCGACCAAACGCAAGGTCGCACAGTCGCTCGACCATGTCGGCCTCGGCCATCTCGCGGCGCGGCACCCGGCGGCGCTGTCGGGCGGGCAGCGGCAGCGCGTCGCGCTGGCCCGCGCGCTGGTGATCGAACCGCAACTGCTGCTGATGGACGAACCGCTCTCCAACCTCGACGCCAAGCTGCGCGTGCAGGTGCGCGAGGTGATCACGGAACTCCAGCGCGAGGCCGGCATCACCACCATCTTCGTCACCCACGACCAGGACGAGGCGCTCGCCATGTCCGACCGCATCGGCGTGATGAACCGCGGCAGGCTGGAACAGGTCGGGCCGCCCTCGGCGATCTATCGCGAACCCGCCACCGGCTATGTCGCGGATTTCGTCGGCGCAGCGAATCTCGTGCAGGTCACGCTGCCGCAGGCGGCCGCGATCGGCCCCGTGACGGTGCCGCTGCCTGGCGGCGCGGTGATGGCGCGCGTGCCGGCCGCGATGCCCGCCGGCCCCGCCCTGCTGGTCGCGCGGCCCGAGGAGATCAGCCTGGCGCGGGACGGCGACGGGCTGCCCGCCACGGTCCGCCGCCGCCAGTATCTGGGCGGCCGCACCACCTACAAGGTCGAACTGGCCGATGGCCCGACGC
>JAYRQX010000465.1:0-5079 GCA_041910415.1 Acetobacteraceae bacterium
GGACCCGATCGCCGAGGCACCGGAAGTCGCCGGCGCGCGACTCTCCGCCTGGCTCGGCCATTGGGATTTCTTCGCCGCGACCTCGGAAGACGCCTTCCGCCAGGCGATCATGCTGCGGCTCGGCCAGGATGCGCGCGACATCACCGCCGCGCTGCCCGCGGAAGCGACGCATCGCGGCGCGCTGGTCGCGCTGAAGGGCGCGATGGCGGCGGCCGTCGCCTTGGGCGAGGACGGTTATCTCCAGCGCTGCATCCGCTTCCTGCCGCCGGAGCTCGAACGGCAATTCCACGCCGATGGCGGGCATGTCGAACGGTCCCCCGCGCAACAGCTGCTCGCGCTGCAGGACCTGATCGAGATCCGCAACCTGCTGCACGGCGCCGGGATCGAGGCGCCACCGCACCTGACGGTCGCGCTCGATCGCGCTGCGCCGGCGCTGCGGCTGTTCCGCCACGGCGATGGCGCGCTGGCGCTGTTCAACGGCACGCGGGAGGAAAGCTCGGGCCTAGTGGACCTGGTGCTGACGCAGGGCCAGGGACGTGGCCGCGCGCCGCTCTCCCTGCCCGAGACCGGCTTCCAGCGCCTGCAGGCCGGGCGCACGCTCGTCATCGTCGATTGCGGCACGCCACCCGCGGGGCGCGGGGTCTCGGGCCCCACGGGCCTGCCGCGCGGTGCGGACCGCCTCGCCCATGCGGGCACGCTGTCCTTCGAGTTGTCGATCGGCCGCGACCGGCTGGTGGTGAACTGCGGCGCGGCGCCCGCGGCCGAGGAAATGTGGCGCGACGCGCTGCGCGCGACGGCCGCACATTCCACGCTGGTGCTGTCGGACACCAACTCCGCCGAGCTGCGCGAGGAAGGTCTGGGCCGGCGCCCCGAGGCGGTGGAGGCCGAGCGCCAGGAATCGAACGGCGCGCAATGGCTGGAAGCGAGCCATGACGGCTGGCGCAAGGCCTTCGGCGCCATCCACCGCCGTCGCCTGTATCTGGCCGAATCCGGCGACGATCTGCGCGGCGAGGATCTGATCGAGATGGAAGGCGGCCGCGCCGTGCCGGCCTTCGCCGTCCGCTTCCACCTCCACCCCGGCGTCGTCGCGAGCATGCTCCAGGACGAGACGGGCGTGCTGCTGCGCCTGCCGTCCGGCGCCGGCTGGCGCATGCGTGCCAAGGGCGCGCGCGTCGCCTTGGAAGAAAGCCTCTATTTGGCCGGCGAGGCCCGCCGCAGCCAGCAGATCGCGCTCTACGCCGAGCCCGACGAGACCGCGCTCCAATGGGCGATCAGCCGCGTGAGCCTCCCCGGCCCCGGCAGCGGGGAGTGATGTTCCGTGCGCTCCCTCCCCTGCGGAGCGGGGGAGGGTCGGGTGGATGCGGATGCGTTCACGCGGGGTGGGGGCATCGACCGATCTCATGAAGATCGCCCAGATCACCAACGTCGATTTTTCTCTCCGTCATTTCCTGCTGCCGCTGATGCGCGGTGCACGCGATCGCGGGCATGAGGTCGTCGGCATCTCCGCCGAGGGGCCATTGCTAGAAATCCCGCGCAGCGAGGGATTTCGAATCATCCCGGTGCCGATGGCACGCAGCCTGAATCCGATCGCGCAGGCCAGGTGCTTCGCCGAACTGCGCGCGCTGTTCCGCGAAGAGAAATTCGATCTCGTCCACGGCCACATGCCGATCAGCGGCTTCCTCGCCCGCGCCGCGGCGCGCGCCGCGGGCGTGCCGAAGGTCGCCTATACCTGCCACGGCTTTCTCTTCAATCAGCCAGGCCCCTTGTGGCGCCGAACGCTCGCGCGCGGCGTGGAGTGGCTGGGCGGGCACATGACGGATGTGTTCCTGACGGTCAGCGAGGAAGAGGCCGCCGATGCGCGACGCCTCGGCATCCATCGCAATGCGACCGCGGTGCTGAACGGGCGCGATCCCGCGATCTTTCATCCCGATGCCGAGGCCCGTGCCGCATTGCGCGCGGAACTCGGCGCGCGGCCGGACGATTGCGTGGTGGTGATCGTCTCCCGCCTTGTGCGCCACAAGGGCCATCCGGAGTTGCTGCGCGCGATGGAAGCGACACCCGCGAATTGCGTGCTCTGGGTCGTCGGCGAGCGCCTGTCGTCGGACCATGGCGAGGACATGGAGCCGCATTTCGCCCGCGCGGCGGAGAAGCTGGGCCGCCGCGTCCTGCGTCTGGGCTACCGCCACGATGTCGGGCGCATCCTCGCGGCTTCAGACGTCTTCTGCCTGCCCTCCCATTTCGAGGGCCTGCCCATGTCGGTGATCGAGGCGATGATGACGGGCCTGCCCGTCGTCGCGACCGACACGCGCGGGCCGCGCGAGCAGGTGGTGGAGGGCGAGACGGGTTTTCTTGTCCCGCCCATGACGGTCGAACCGCTCGCCGCCGCGCTGTCGCGCCTGGCGGCCGATCCCGCGCTCCGCGCGCGGCTGGGCGGGGCGGGGCGGGCGCGTGCGCTCGACCGCTTCGACGAGAAGAAGGTCATCGCCCACACGCTGGACCTGCTCGGGCTGTAGCAGTGCGTTGAATCCGCGTGCGCCCCGCTTCGCGCGCGTGCCATCCTTTTCCATCGCAGGTGGGAAGGATGGTCCGATGCGCACGGTCTTCGCGATCCTCTGGCTGCTCGCCATGCCGGCATCCGCGCAGGATGGCCCGTCATCGGCTCTTGCGCGATTCGAGGCCGCGTACAACGCGACCGATCCGGCGGCCATGGCCGCACTGTTCCGGGCCGATGCCACCTTCTTCGGTCAGTCCGAGCCCGAATTGCAGCGCGGCACGGAGGCGGTGCGCGGCTATTTCGTCCGTGGATGGCCGCCAGGCACGGGTCGCACCATCGCCTGCACCACGCTCTCCCTGCGTCAACTCGGACCCGGTGCGGCCTCTTTCGTCGCGGCCTGCGACACCACGCGCGCCCGGCCGGACGGACAGCGGGAGGTGCGGGTGCTGCGCCTCACCGGCGTCGTCACGCGCGACGCCGAGGGCTGGCGCTTCGCCGATGTCCACGCATCCACCGCACCGCCGCCGCGGCGCTGATCAGCTCCTGAGCCCCGCGCGCTGCGCGGCGTTGCGCGTCCATTCGCTCTCGCGCTGGATGAAGGCGGCGAAGCCGGCGCTCGTCGTCTCCTCGGGCGACGCCGTCTCGCTGCCCATCTCCTGCAGGCGCTGGCGCACCCCGGCATCGGCGATGGCGAAGGTCACGGCCGCTTCCAGAACGGCGATGATCTCCCGTGGCGTCCCTGCCGGCGCCATCACGCCGACGAAGGCCGCGGCGCGGTAGTCGGCGACACCCTGTTCGGCGACCGTCGGGATATCGGGCAGGATCGCCAGCCGCTGGGTCGCGGTGATGCCGAGGATGCGCGCGACGCCTTCGCGGTGCAGCGGCTGCGCGGTCGAAACCTCCGTCACCGCGCCCTTCACATTGCCGGCAACGAGATCGGGCGCCATGGCGCCGCCGCTGCCATAGGGCACGTGCTGCAGGCCCGCGCCGGTGCGCGCGTTGAAATCCTCGAGCGCGAGATGAGAAATGCTGGCGATACCGGACGACCCCATGGTGATGGTCCCCGGATTGGCCCGCGACAGCGCGATCAGTTCCGGCACAGTCCGCGCCGGCGTTGCGCGATGCACCGTGAAGGTCAGCGGCGTGCGCACGAAGAGCCCGATCGGGATGAAGTCGCGGATCGGGTCGTAGCCGAGATTCTGCTGCACGGCGGGGTTCACGGTGATGGGGCCGTTCGACCCCAGCAGCAGCGACAGGCCATCCGGCCGCGCGCGCGCCATCTGCAAGGCACCCACGCTGCCGCCGGCGCCGGCGCGATTCTCCACGACGATGGGCTGGCCGAGCCGTTCCGACATTTTGGGAGCGACGGTGCGCGCGGTGACATCCGAATTGCCGCCGGGCGCATAGGGCACCAGCAGGCGAATCGGGCGGTCCGGCCATCCCTGCGCCAGCGCGGGGGTCGCGAGCGGCGATGCGGCGAGCGCAAGCAAGGCGCGGCGACCGGTCGGCATGGGCATCTTCCTCCGTGGCCCGTCTCGCGCGGGCCGAGGCGCCATGCTGCGGCGTGCCGCGCGTCGCATCAACCCCGCGCGGTCAGAAGCGGAAGGTCGCGGCGAGGGATCCGAATTGCTGCATCCCGCCGCGCTGGCCGTAGAATTCCTCGGTGCGCCAGACCTGGGTGTAGGTGATGCGCACGCCGCGCCAGATGATGGCGAAACCCGCCTGGAAATCCGCGACGAAAGGGCGCGGATCCACATGCCGGCTGTCGCGCCAGGTGTTGCCGTTGAGCGTGATGTCATAGGCGACCGCGCGCCCCTCCACGCCGCCGAACACGTACCAGCCAAGGCCGCGATCCGTCGGCTGGAAGAATTGCGACCCGGCAAGGGCCGGCCGGATTCGCGGCGGGCCGAAATCCGCATCCAGCATGCGCCCGAAGCGCAGCAGGCCACCCGCGCCGGCATAGGTCTGGATCGTGCCGAGGGAGAGCGAGACGCTGGGCAGGATCTCCCCCTGCAGCAGCCCGGCATCGAAGAGCGGCACGCGCCAGATGCGGTCGAGCAGCCCCGCCATCACGAACTGGTCCTGGATCTGGTAGCTCCAGCCCCTGGATCGCGGGCTGCCGATGCGGCTGTGGAATTCGTTCTGCACCCATTCGGCGCCCGAGGACGGTCCGACCATGCCGGCCTGGAGCTCGAGGATCGACAGGCTCGATCCCGTATCGCGCGTGAGCGAGACGGCGCCGTAGAGCAGCCCCGCATAGGGCCGGTCCCGCGGATCGGGGTTGGCGAGCCGCGTGTTCTGCGGGGTGAACATGGACTGCCCCGCGGCGAGACCCCATCGCACCGTGCCCGGCCCCTGCAGGAAGGCCAGTTGCCGGTCCAGCCAGGCGAGCGGTGCGGGCAGATCCGTGGACGGCGACCGCCAGACGAGCTGCAGCCCGTTGGTGTAGTAGCGGTCCGTTCCACCCAGCACGTCGTTTTCGACCTGCAGGCTCAGCGTGCCGGCCGGGTCGGGCGATGGCGGGGGTGTCGTCGCTTCCTGCGCGGCCGCTCCTGGCGCGAGCGCCAGGGCCAGCAGCAGCGGCA
>JAYRQX010000466.1:0-1833 GCA_041910415.1 Acetobacteraceae bacterium
CCCAGATCGTATTCGTGATTGCTGCGCGCATGGTACAGCACGGGGTTGAGCAGCCGCGTCACCCGCAGCAGCAGCGCATTGCGCGAAGCGGCGTCGGCCACGGGCCGCGCGGCGAGTTCGCGCGCGGCGAGGCGGACCTCCTCGGCCAGCGTGCTGAGCCAGGCGATCTCGGCGAGATCGGGGGCCGCCTCGGCGTATTCGCGCAGGCCCGCCAGCGCATCCTCCGCCATGCCGGCGAGGTCGAAGGGCAGGATTTCCGCCGCGGTGAGTTCGTGCAGCATGTTGCGGTGGATCAGCGCGTCGGTGGCCAGCACCGCCGGGTCGCAGCGGTCGGGCGTGTCCTCCTCGGTCTGCCACCACCAGGGCAGGCCGCTGCCGGGCATGTGCTCGTCGCTCGCCCCGGGCAGGAAGGCGCTGACCTGCAGGCTGGGCACGCCGATGCCGCAGAAGCTCTGGTCCGAGTTGCGCGCGCTGCGGGTCGCGGGCACGTACCTGTCCTGGCGGCGCAGCGCATGCGCCACGAAGTCGCGCTCGGACTCCGGCAGCGGTCCCACGGTGGCGTCCAGGATGGAGGCGGCGAAGTCATGCAGTTCCGCCGTGGTGTTGCGCAGCGCCTTGGTGGTGCCCCCGCGCACGCCGATGATGTCCACGTTGAAATAGGCGATGGCGCGGTCGCGCAGCTCGGCCCAGTGGCTGTCGGCGTACCAGGAGGAGCCGGCGTAGCCGCCCTGCTCGTGCCCCGTCCAGAAGGCGAAGCGCAGCCCGTGGCGCGGCCGCTTCCCGGCGGCGAAAAGTCGCGCGAGCTCGACCAGCATGGCGACCGCGGCGATGTTGTCCGTCGCCCCCGCCGCCCAGGTGCAGTAGTGCGCGCCGAGCAGGACGAAGTAGGGCGATTCGCCTGGGATGTCCGCCACCGGCATGCGCACCGGGCGCCATGCGCGCGATGCTTCCGCCACCAGGCGGATGTCGCGTCCGGCATGGGCGCGCAGCGCCGCCGCGTCGTCCTTCGAGACCTGCACGACGGGGATCTCGGGCAGCAGGGCCAGCTCCGCCGCGCTGGTCGGCGCGCCCCAGATCGGGGAGGCCTGCACATAGTGCCGCTCATGCCCGTGGGAGATGGCGACGACGCCCACGGCACCCGCGCGCTGCGCCGCCGTGACCGCATCATAGCGGGGCAGTCCTTCGATCAGGGCGATGCGGCCGGCCACGGCGGGCCCCTCCGCCAGGGCTGCGACGATGCCCTCCGCCGGCGTACTGGCGACCATGCCGACCCCGGTTGCCAGGATGTCGCGCGGCGTGTCCCCCAGCAGCGTCACGCCCGATCGCGTCGGCCAGCCGATGAAGGCGTCGAAATGGTGGACCCTGTGCGCGACGCCGGCCGCAGCGAGTTCCCCCGTGATGATGTCGCAGGCCGCAGCCTCCGCCGGCGAGCCGGGCAGCTTGCGGCCGAGCGCGCAGAGCCTGGTCAGGAGTGCGTGCATCCGTTCGCCGGACAGGCCGGCGGAAGCGGGATCGGTCGGCAGGGCTGCGATCGGGGTGGACGACATCGTGGCTGCCTCTTCCCAATTTGGATTATGCTGGCACATAAGGCAGTCCATGGCGAATCCCCTGCGCAGCATCCCACCCGATGCCTCCGCCCTGCATCGCGCCCTCGCGCGCGACATCCTGCGCGGCCTGCGTGCGCGCGGCGCGCGGCCGGGGGAGCGCCTGTCCCGCCTCGCCCTTGCCCGGGAATTCGGGGTCTCCCGCACCCCCGTGGCCGGGGCGGTCGTGGTGCTGGAAGCCCTCGGCGTCGTGCAAACGGACGGCCGTGCCGTGCTGCTCCGCGATCTC
>JAYRQX010000467.1:0-4804 GCA_041910415.1 Acetobacteraceae bacterium
AATGCGGCCCGCTCGCGGTCGGCTGTGCCGATCCGCCGGTCATGCGGACAGCATGCCTTCGGCATGACGGTCCGGCGAAGCCAAGGGCCGCGGAGGCGGCCCGCCCGGCGTTTGAGGGGCACAAAGGTCAATCCTTTGTGCGGCGGGTATGAAGTCAGCGCGCCACGAGGATGCGCGCCAGCCGGTCGAACTCCTGGATCGTCAGCGTCTCCGCGCGGCGCGTGCCTTCGATCCCCGACGCCTCCAGCAGCGCCTCGGAGTCCCCCAGCGATTTCAGCGATCCGCGCAGCATTTTTCGTCGTTGCCCGAAAGCGGCGGCGGTCAGGCGTTCCATGGCTGCGAACAGCGCCGGCCCGGGATCGTCCGGCCGTGGCGTGAAGCCTACCACAGCGGACCACACCTTGGGCGGCGGGCTGAACGCACCGGGCGGCAGGCGCAGCAGCAGGTCGCAGCGGCAGCGCCACTGGGCCAGCACACCGAGCCGCCCATAGGCTTCGGTGTCCGGCGCGGCGGTGATCCGCTCGGCCACCTCCTGCTGGAACATCAGCGTCATGCCTTCCAGCGCGGCGGCGCGGCGCAGCCAGCCAACCAGCAGCATGGAGCCGACATTGTAGGGGAGATTCGAGATGATCCTGCGCGGCGCCGGCGCCAGCGCCTCGGGGTCCATCTTCATTGCATCGCCCTGGACGATGCGCAGCCGCCCGGGGAAGGCGCCCTGCAACTCATAGAGGATCGGGACGACCCGCCGGTCGAGTTCGACCGCCACCACCTCGGCAGCGGGCGAAGCCAGCAGCGCCCGGGTCAGTCCGCCGGGCCCCGGCCCCACCTCGATGATGTGCCGCCCCGCGAGGTCACCCGCGAGCGCCGCGATCCGTCCGCAGAGCGCGGGATCGAACAAGAAATGCTGACCGAGGGCCTTGCGGGCATCGAGCCCGTGGCGCGCGACGGTATCCCGGAGAGACGGGAGCGATGGGGCGTCAGCCACCGCGCGCCGTGGCGGTCCCGCCCGCGGGCGCCTGCTGCTGCGTGCGGTATTCGATCTGCGCGCGGCGTCGCAGATCGCCCTGCAATTGGCGGGAGGCGAGCTCGACCCGGTCGCGGATCAGCGTGGCGCGGGCCTGGTCCGGCGTGACCTCGGCCATGTTCCGCGTCTCGCGCGAGCACACCATGATCACCATCACGCCGTCGGGCGCGATGATCGGCTGGCTCGCGCGGTTCGGCTGCAGGCCGGCGAGCAACTCGCGCAGCGGCGGTGGGTTCACCGATTCCAGCCGGATGGGGCCGGGGTCGGCCGGGCGCGGGCTGCCGCGGGCGGCAGCGTCCATCGCTTCGCAATTGCGGGCATTGTTCTGGAGCGCCTGGGCGCGCTCCACCACGGCGCGTTGGGCAGGGGTGGGGTTGTTGGGATCGAGCACGCCAGGGAAGGGCGTGTAGACCTGCCGGACGCTGAGCATGGTCGCGTTGTCGCGCCCCGCGATGCGCTTCTCGCGCAGCGTCACGATCTGGTAGCCGCCCGGCACGCGGATGGGGTTGCTGATGGCGCCTTCCGGCATGGACTGGACGAGACGCGCGATCTCGGGCTCGAGCTGCTCCCCGCGCACCCAGCCGCGGTCGCCGCCCTGCAGCGCGTTGGGCGACTGGCTGAACTGGGTCGCGACCGCCGCGAAGGGCGCGCCGCCGCGAAGGCGCCGGATGACCTCGTCCACGAAGCCTCGCGCCTCGGCTTCCTGCCTGGGGTCGTTGATGGGAATGAAGATCTCGCCCACCAGGTATTCGGGCCGCCCGGTATGGGCCTGGGCATTGGCGACGAAGTCGCGAACCTCGGCTTCGGACGGATCGGCGTTGGGGCCCAGGACCTGGCGCAGCAGGCGGCCCCAACCGATCTGCACGCGGATCTGGTCGTAGAGCACGCGCACCTCGATCCCCGCGCGGCGCATGCTGGCGGCAAGCCCGCCGCGCGGCATGCCGTTGCGCTGCTCGATCTCGGCGATCGAATCGGCCACATCCTGGTCGGTCACGGGAATGCGGCGGCGCGTGATTTCCTGCAGGCGCAGGCGCTCATCCACCAGAAGGCGCAGGATCTGCTCGTTCACCCGCGCCGCATTGCCGGTGCCGCCGCCATCGCCGCCGCCGCTCAACGACAGCAGGCGCTTGCGGCTTTCGACATCGGCGCTGCTGATGGCGTCGCCATTCACCACCGCGACGATCCGGTTGACGAAGCCGCCATGCGGCCGGGCGGCCGGCGCGGGGTTACGGGGCTGGGCCTGGGCCAGGGCGGGCGCCGTGCCAAGCAGCAGCGCGAGGGGCAGCGCGAGATGGGCGGGGTGGGGCATCGCGCCGCTGTCCTAGACCGAATGGACCCGGCAGGGCTAGGGCTGGGCGACAGATCCTCCCGACGGCTTGCCAACCGACATGCCGGCGCTTCGGCGACTGGCGCCGATGCGGCCGCTTCGATTCGGGACTGGCGTGCGTCGTCAGCGCAGGCCTAGCATCCCAGGCCGGGCAGGAAAGGGGGGCGATATGTCGGTCCATACCCTGGCTGCTGCCGTTCTGCTGGCGTCCGCGATCTTCAGCGCGGGCGCATCGCGGGCGGCGGAATGCACCTGCCGGCACCTCGATGTGCTGCAGGCCGAACTGCGCAACGCGCTCCGCCTGCAGGCGGGGTTCCGCGGCCAGAGTACCGCGCTCCGCGGATTGGGACGGGAGGCGTCCGTAGACAGGCTGGCGCAGTGGTCCCGCAGCGACGCGCGGCGTGGGCTCGAGCAGGTGCAGACCGGCGGCGAGGCCGATTTCGAGTACGTCCCCTACGGCCAGGACGTGCATACCGACAATGTCGACAACCTCAGCCCGGGGCAGACACGGCAGCAGCGCCAGGACCAGCTTTGCGCCATGCGGCCGTCGAGCGCACGGGCGCTCGATGCCGCCGTGCGCGGGGCGGCCTGCGACGGCATCGGCCAGGCGCTGCGAGCGCATGAAGGCGTGCACGTGGCCATGTGCCGCAGCGTCGGCTTCCTCGCCTACAACCAGATGCACGGCGCCGACCGCGCGGCGGAGGAGGCCGAGGCGTACGGCGCGCAGATCGCCGTGCTGCGGGCCGAGATCCTCCGCATCCTCGAACGCCTCAATCCGCGCATCGAGGTGACGACCTCCGTCCGCATGATGCCGCCGGCCAACCCGCTCTACCGCGCCCTGGTCACCGAGCTCGAAGCCGATCTGCGCATGAGCCGGGCCGTGGTGGTGGACGCGAACGCCCCGCTGGTCCGCTTCGACGGCCAGGGACGCCAGAACCAGACGTCGCGCGTCGAGGGCAATTGCCGCATCACGGCGGGGATGCCGATCACGCTCGGCATCACAGGCGGCATCGAGACCGACGGGCTGGAGGCGCGGATCAGCTATGCGGTCGCGGGCACCACGCCGGCGCTCGCCATGCAGTGCCAGATCCCTGGCGCCGGCCGCGGCCAGGGGATGACGATGCCGGTGCCCATCAGCGGCGGCCCGCCATCCACCATCAACCTGCCGCTGCGCAACGGCGCGGAGCAGGTGACGGACATGGCGAACACGCCGGCGGCGGCGATGCTGGCGCAGTCCGGCGTGCGGCTGAGCGGCCAGGGGCGGTTCCGCCTGATGCTGGACTGCCCATAATACCGGATCTCATTGATTGGAACCTGCCGCCGGCGCGCCGGCGACTGAGGTGCAGATCGGTCACGATCTGCGAGATTTGGTATAAGTCCCGCGCCGGGCGGTCAGCGCGGGGCGGCGGCGCGGGCCAGGCGGTCGGCGATGGCGGCGCCGAGCCCATGGTCAGGGACCGGCATGGCGGCGATCCGGACCAGGCCCCGTCGGCGGCCTTCGGCGTCCAGCCAGCGGAGCCCGGCGAAGAGACGCGCCGCGGCCTCGTGCAGATCGCCTGACTCGCTCAGGTTGAACACCAGCCCGGCGCCGGGGAGCGGCGGGCCGAAGGCGAGCAGCGCCTCATCCGCCGCGACGGTGCTGGCGCCGAGGCGCACCGGCAGTTCCGGGGCGTAGTGCGACAGCAGCATCCCCGGCGAGCGCAGCGTGCGCGTCGCCTCGGCGGCCGAAAGGGGAAGGGGGCGGGAGAGCGGGCCGATCCGCGCCTCCATCGCCTCGGCCGGCACGCCGCCGGGGCGGAGCAGGACCGCGCCGGCGCCGGTCAGGTCGAGCACGGTGGATTCGACGCCCACCGCGCAGGGCCCGCCATCGATGACCGCGGCGATGCGGCCGCCGAGGCTTTCAAGAACGTGATCGGCCGTGGTCGGGCTGACCTGGCCGGAGCGGTTGGCCGACGGCGCCGCGACCGGAACGCCCGCCGCCGTGACGAGCGCGAGGGCGATGGGATGCGCCGGCACGCGCACGGCCAGCGTGTCGAGCCCCGCGCCCGCCAGCAGGTCCACCCGGCAGGCGGGGCGGCGGGGCAGGACGAGGGTCAGGGGCCCCGGCCAGAAGGCTGCGGCCAGTGCCTCGGCGCGGGTATCCGGCACCACATCGGCGAAGGCGGCGTCGGCCATGGGATAGTGGCAGATCAGCGGGTTGAAGTGCGGGCGGCCCTTGGCCTCGAACACCGCGGCGACGGCGCGGCCCTGGGTGGCGTCCGCGCCGAGGCCATAGACCGTCTCGGTCGGGAAGGCGACCAGCGCGCCCGCGCGCAGCAGGGCGGCGGCGCGGCCGATCCCGTCCGGCGCGAGACGTTCGGTCACAGCAGTCCGGTGCAGATGAAGTGCGGGTTGTCCCAGCCTGGTTTGCCATAGAGCAGCGGCGTGCCGTCCATCCGCCGCAGCGTGCCGCC
>JAYRQX010000468.1:0-1964 GCA_041910415.1 Acetobacteraceae bacterium
GCTCATCGCGCTCTGCGGCAAGGGGGTGTGCTTCGACACGGGCGGGCTCGACCTCAAGCCCTCTGCCGGCATGCTGCGCATGAAGAAGGACATGGGCGGTGCGGCGGTCGTGCTGGGCGTCGCGGACCTGGTGATGCGGCTGATGCTGCCGGTGCGGCTTCTGGTGCTGGTCGGCGCGGTGGAGAACGCCATCTCCGGCACCGCCATGCGGCCGCTCGACGTGCTCCGCACGCGCAAGGGGCTGACGGTCGAGGTGGGCAACACGGATGCCGAGGGCCGGCTGGTGCTCTGCGACCTGCTCGATCGCGCGGCGGCCGAACAACCGGATGTCCTGCTGGACTGCGCCACCCTGACCGGCGCGGCGCGCGTGGCGCTCGGCCCGGACCTGCCGGCGCTCTTCTCGAACGACGATGCGCTCGCCGCGGCGCTGCTCGCCTCCGGCCAGGCCGCGCATGACCCGCTCTGGCGCATGCCGCTGCACGACGGCTACGATTCCTGGCTCGACAGCCGGGTCGCGGACCTGTCGAACGTCTCCTCCCGGCCCATGGCGGGGGCTGTAACGGCCGCACTGTTTCTTCGCCGGTTCGTTCCCGCTGCCATCCCTTGGGCGCATCTGGACCTTTACGCCTGGAACGACACGGCGCGGCCCGGCCGCCCCGAGGGTGGGGAGGCCACGGCGCTGCGCGCGATCGCGCATTTCGTGTCCGAACAGGCCATGCAGAAAAGGCAAAGAAAATGACGCCGGGCCTGGAAACCGCCCCTGCAACATTTGCGTTGGCGCAAAGAGACCGACCGCAATTCAGGCAATCCTAATGCAAGAAGGAGCCAATCCGATGCCCATCCAGACCAACCCCGACCAGCTCGTGGGGATCTTGCGCGAGACAATCGTCTCGCTGGTCCGCCGCGACGGCCCGGATCTCTCCGCGCGCCAGCTCGGCGTGTTCCTGACCGTGTATCTCTCGGAAGGCCCGCACACCGTGCGCGGGCTGGCCGCGGCGCTGAACGTCTCCAAGCCCGCCATCACCCGTGCGCTCGACCGGCTGGGCGAGCTGGACCTGGCGCGGCGCAAGGTGGACCCGGCCGACCGCCGCAGCGTGCTCGTGCAGCGCACGGTGAAGGGCACGGGCTTCCTGCGCGAGCTGCGCCAGATGATGGTGGAAGCCGAGCAGCTGACCCGCGACCTCAAGCCGCTCGAGCCCACGAACGACGAGATGCAGGCGCGACGGGCGGTTTGATGCCCTCAAACGCCGGGCGCGCGCTCCGCGCGCCTGGCTTTCGCGCCCTGCACTCGCGCGCCGGCCGCGACTGACGGTCTGGGCGCGGTGGTGCCGTGCGCTCCCGGTCCGCTGCGCGGACCGCCCCTCTGCTCCCTCCCCTGCAACGCGGGGGAGGGTTGGGGTGGGGGCGTCACCCCGCCCGGCGCGGCGCCTCCGCCAGGATCCGCTCGAACACCTCCGCATTGTGTGCGCCGGCCGCCGGGCCGGTCCAGCGGATCATCTCCCGCGGGCTGACGCCGTCCAGGCGGAACGGCGCGGCCGGGTGCAGGACCTCGCCGAGCAGCGGGTCCTGCACGGGCATGACGATGTCCCGCGCCCGGAAATGCGGGTCCGCCGCGCAATCCGCCATGTCGTACAGGCGCGAACACGGCACCTCGGCCGCCTCCAGGATGGCTTCCGCCTCCGCGGCCGGCTTCGTGCGTGTCCAGGCCGCGATGGCGGCGTCCAGCTCCGTCACGTTCGCGCAGCGCAGGCCGTTGGTCGCGAAGCGCGGATCCTCGCCCAGCGCCGGCTGGCCGATCGCCTTCATCAGCCGGCGGAAGATCAGGTCCGAATTCCCGGCGACGCAGAGCCACTTGCCGTCGGCGCAGGGATAGGTGTTGGTGGGCGCGGCGGTGGGGATGGCCGCGCCGGCGGGTTGGCGGATGCGCCCGTCGATCGCGTATTCCGGCAGCATGCCTTCCATCA
>JAYRQX010000469.1:0-2231 GCA_041910415.1 Acetobacteraceae bacterium
CTGCCTCGCCGCACCCTGTTCGGCGCCACCGCCGGCTGCGCCCTGTCCCACCTCGTGCCGCGCGGCGCCGCCGCGCAGACGCGCTGGCAGATGGCGACCCCCTATCCCGACGGGAACTTCCATACGCGCAACATCCGCGGTTTCCTGGAAGCGGTGCAGTCGGGAACGGGAGGCCAGTTGCAGGTGCAACTGCATTCCAATGCCTCCCTCCTGCCCATGCCGCAGATCAAGCGCGGCGTGCAGCAGGGCCAGGTGCAGCTCGGCGAGATCCTGCTCTCCGCCTTCGGCAACGAGGATCCGTTCTTCGAGGTCGACGGCATTCCGCAACTGGTGACGACCTATGAGGAGGCACGGCGCCTGAACGAGCTGTCAAAGCCGTTCATCGAGGCGCGCTTCGCGCGGCAGGGGCTGACGATCCTCTACATCGTCCCCTGGCCGCCTTCCGGCTACTACACGAACTTCCCGGTGGACACGCTGGAGACGCTGCGCGGCACCAAGTTCCGCACCTACAACGTCATGACCAACCGCTTCGCCACGCTGGTCGGCGCCGTGCCCACCCTGGTGCAGCAGGCAGAGATCCCGCAGGCCTTCGCGGCCGGCCTGGTGAACGCCATGGTGACCTCGGCGCAGACCGGTGTGGACACCCAGGCCTGGGACTATTGCCGCATCTTCACGCCGATCGGATTCACCTTCACCCGCAACGTGGTCTTCGTGAACCGGCGCGCGCTCGATGCCTTGCCGGCCGCGCAGCAACAGGCCATCCGCACCGCCGCTGCGGCCGCCGAGGAGAGCGGCTGGCGCCTGAGTGCCGAGGCGCGGGCGGATGCGCAGCGCACGCTCGGCCAGCGCGGCATGACCATCGCCGAGCCGTCGCGGGCCCTGCTCGATGGCATGCAGCGCGTTAGCAACGAGATGGTCGCCGAATGGCTCACCCGCGCCGGTGAGGACGGGCAGCGTGTGATCGCGGCCTATCGCGCCGGCCGGTCCTGACTGGACGATCCCCATGATCCGCCGGGCTCTCGATCTCCTCTATGCGGCTGCGGCAGGTCTCGCGGCGCTCTCCCTCTTCGGCATCTTCGTCATCATGATGACGCAGGTCGGCCTGCGCGAGATGCAGCGCCAATTCCCGGGCGCGGATGACATCACGGCCTATCTCTGCGTGGCGACGACCTTCTTTGCCCTCGCCGCGACCTTCAAGCGCGGCGAGCTGATCCGCGTCGGACTCGCGATCGAGCGCCTCGGTCCCGGCGCGCGGCGCGTGATGGAGATCATCGTGCTCGGGCTGGCCGCCGCCATGGTCGGCTACATCGCCTGGTGGACGCTGCAGGACGCGCTCTTCTCCTTTGAGATCGAGGAGGTGGCGCAGGGCACCGTGCCCTTCCTGATCTGGGTTCCCAAGATGGCGATGCCCATCGGGTCCGGCATCCTGCTGATCGCGATCCTGGACGAACTCGTCATCGTGCTCTCCCGCCGCAAGCCGACCTATGTCATCGCGGCCGAGGAACGTGCCGCAGCCGGCGATTTCTCGGCGGAGGTCTGAGACCATGGACCTCCTGATCTTCGCCCTCCTGCTCCTCGTGCTGCTCTGCGTCCTGCTGGGCGCGGGGTTGTGGATCTCCATGAGCCTCGCGGCGGTCGGCTATGTCGCGATGTCCTACGTCCATCCGCAGCCCGGGCTGTTCCTCGCCTCGGCCTATTGGGAAGCCACGGGGTCCTGGACCCTCGCCGCCCTGCCGATGTTCGTCTGGATGGGAGAGATCCTCTTCCGCACACGGCTGTCGGAGGAATTGTTCAACGGCCTCGCCCCCTGGGTGCGCTGGATCCCCGGGCGGCTGCTGCATGTGAACATCCTGGCCTGCGGCATCTTCGGCAGCGTCTCCGGCTCCTCGGCCGCGACCTGCGCGACGGTGTCGAAAATCGCGCTGCCGGAACTCAAGCGGCGCGGCTACGACGAACGGGTCGCGGTGGGCTCGCTCGCCACCTCGGGCACGCTCGGCATCCTCATCCCGCCCTCGATCATCATGGTGGTCTATGCGGTCGCGGCCGAGGTCTCGATCGTGCGCGTCTTCATCGCGGGCTGCCTGCCCGGCCTGATCGTGATGGTGCTGTTCAGCGCCTACATCGCGGTCTGGGCGATGATGAATCCGGACAAGCAGCCCATGAAGGAGCCCGGCATGCCCTTCATGGACAAGCTGCGGCAATCCGCGCAGCTTATTCCCTGCGCCATCCTC
>JAYRQX010000470.1:0-5402 GCA_041910415.1 Acetobacteraceae bacterium
CAGCCGCCGCGGCCGCGCTGGCGCGCTGCCGGATTGTCGCGGGAATCGAGGCACGGGCGGGCGGGCACGATGCGGGTCTCCCGGCGCGGCGGCGCCACGGGCAGGTTACGCGAAGCGGTGCCGCGCGCCAGCCCGGCCCCGCCCCGCGTTCACCGGCGCGCGGCGGTGTGGCGGGCAGCCGCCCGCGATGACCGGCATCAGAACCGTCCGAAAAGGGTACCCGCGTGCCGGCGCCTTGACGCTCTGCCTCATCCGCGCACCGGCGGGCGCTTTTGACACTCCGCGAGAAGCGTCGTTAGCCTTCGTCGTTCGGTCGGAGGGGTTCAGGTGGGCGATCGCTTTGCAGGCCGCATCGGTGTGGTCACGGGTGCAGCATCGGGGCTGGGCCGCGCGACCGCCATCGGGCTGGCCGCGGAAGGCGCCCGTCTGCTGCTGCTCGACCGGGACGAGGCAGGGCTCGCGGCCACGCGGGCGCAATGTCCCGGCGCGATCGCGCTGGCGATGGACGTCACCCGCGGAGCGGAGATGGACCGCGCGCGCGCCGCGGCGGCGGAACTCGGCGGCGTGGAGATGCTCGCGACGGCGGCCGGTGTGCTCGGCCCGACCAAGCCCTTGCACGAGGTGAGCGAGGAGGAATGGGACCAGCTCTTCGCCATCAACGTGAAGGGCACCTGGCTCGCGATTCGCGCCTTCCTGCCGCAGATGCTGGAGGCGAAGCGCGGCGCCATCGTCACCTTCTCCTCCGGCGCCGGGCTCATGGGCAATGCCACCATGCCGGCCTATTCCGCCAGCAAGGGCGCGATCGTGCTGCTGACGAAAAGCATCGCGACCTGCCACGCGGCCGAGGGCATCCGCTGCAACACGGTCTGCCCCGGCCCGATCGACACGCCCATGCTGCGCGACACCTTCGCGAAGGCCGGCGACGGCGCGGCGGAGCGCGAGCGTTTCTTCCGCGCGCGCAACCCCATGCAGCGCTTCGGCGAGGCCGAGGAAGTGGCAGCCGCCGTGCTGTTCCTGCTGAGCGATGCGGCCGGATACATCAACGGCGTCGCGCTGCCGATCGACGGCGGCAAGGCCGCCGGCTGAACGAACGACAACCCGGGACAGGAGAACTCCACCATGTTGACCCGCAGACAGGCTTTCGGCGTCGCCGGCGCGATGGCCGCCTCGCCCTATGTCGCGACCGCGCAGCAGCGCGAGAGGCCGTTCCGCTTCGTCGTCAATGTCGGCCTGCAGGTGCTGGACCCGATCGCCGGCGCTTCCTTCGTCACGCGCAATTTCGGCTATGTCGTCTTCGACACGCTGGTCGGCATGGACAGCCAGGGCCGCTTCCGCCCGCAGATGCTCGAGGGATGGGATGTCAGCGCCGACCGCCTGACCTGGAATTTCAAGCTGCGCGGCGGGCTGAAATTCCATGACGGCAATCCCGTGACCTCGGCCGACGTCGTCGCTTCCATCCGCCGCTGGGGCCAGCGCGATTCCATCGGCCGCCGCCTGATGGCGGCGACCGGCGAGATGGCGACGACGGGCACCGACAGCTTCGTCATCCGCCTCTCCCGCCCCTATGGCGGCGTGATCGAGGCGCTGGGCAAGCCGTCGAACCACATCTGCGTCATCATGCCCGAACGCATCGCGGCCTCCACGCCGCCGACGACGGCGGTGACGCCGCAGAACATCATCGGCTCCGGCCCCTTCATCTTCGAACGCGAGGCCTGGATTCCCGGCGAGCGCACCTTCTACCGCAAGAACGAGAATTACGTGCCGCGACAGGACGCGGCGGACGGCCTGGCGGGCGGGAAGATCCCGAAATTCGACCGCGTCGAGATGATCACCATGCCCGACATCGCGATGCGCGCGAGCGCCTTGCAGCAGGGCGAGGTGGACTACCTGGAATACGCGCCGGTGGACAACCTGCCGGTCATGCGGCGCAACCGGAACATCGTCATCTCCCAGGCCGGCGGCCAGGCGGAGATGATGTATGCCGTCAGCATCAACTTCAACCAGCCGCCCTTCGACAACCTGCTGGTGCGCCAGGCCGTCGCGCAATGCCTGGACCGCGGCGAGATCCTGGCCGCGACCGGGTTCGGCGACCTTGGCCGTCCGGACTGCGCGTCGATGCTGATGTGCGGCACGCCCTTCGAAAGCAATCTCGGCTCCGAGATGATCGCGCGGCCGAGCCTCGATCGCTCGAAGGAGCTGCTGCGCCAGGCGGGCTACAACAATGAACGCGTCGTCCTGCTGCACCCGCTGGATTCCGCGCTGCTCAACCCCTTCGGCCTCGTGCTGATCGACCGCATGAAGCGCGGCGGCTTCAACCTGGATGTGCAGGGGGCGGACTGGTCG
Organism: Acetobacteraceae bacterium; assembly: GCA_041910415.1. GTDB lineage: Bacteria > Pseudomonadota > Alphaproteobacteria > Acetobacterales > Acetobacteraceae > JAYRQX01. Next base: position 2,344 of record JAYRQX010000470.1, read on the forward strand.
TCGATCGCGCAGCGCTGGGTGCAGCGCAATCCGCTCGACCGCGGCGGCTGGTCCGTGGTGCCGGTCGTCTATACCGGCTTCGACATGGCGGACCCGCTGGCCAATCTCGGCATGGGCTACAACTGCACGGGCAACCAGCCCTATGGCTACTGCATCGATCCGATGACGCCGCTGCTCGCGCAGTTCGAGGCCTCAAGCGATCCCGCCGAGCGCCGCCGCCTGGCGGGCGAGCTCAACAGGGTGGCGATCGAGCAGGCGACCTTCCCGATCGCCGGCCAGTTCCGCGCACCGGCGGCCTGGCGCGCCGAGCTGCGCGGGGTGATCGACTTCGGCTTCCCCGTGGTGTGGAACATCGAACGCGGCGGGCGCTGAACGCATGCGCGAGGAGATCATCGACCTCCCGACCCGCGACGGGGCGATGGAAAGCTTCGTCGTGCGGCCTGAGCGCGGCGGCCCCTATCCCGCCGTGCTCATGCTGATGGACGCACCAGGCATTCGCGAGGAACTCTACGACATGGCCCGGCGTCTCGCGACGTCGGGCCATGTCGTCGTGCTGCCGAACCTCTATTACCGCGCGGGCCGGGACACGAAGTTCGGACCCGGGGTCATGACGCAGGGCGATCCGGAACGCGACCGGATGCGCGCGATACGAACAAGAATGACCATCCCGCCCGTCATGAACGACGTGGCCGACATGCTCGCCTGGCTCGACACGCAGCCCGAGGTGAAGCCGGGTGCCGTCGGCACGCATGGCTACTGCATGAGCGGCCCCTATTCGCTCGCCGCGGCCGCGCGCTATCCGGGGCGCATCACCGCGGCGGCGTCCTTCTACGGCACCTGGCTGGTGAGCGATGCGGAGGAGAGCCCGCATCTCACGCTCGGCAAGGCCAGGGGCGAGCTCTACATCTCCTGCGCCGAGCACGACGAGCTGGCGCCGCTGCCGATGGTCGAGGCGTTGCGCGAGCTGTTCGCGACCTCGGGCGCGCGCGGCGAGCTGGAGATCCATCCGGGCGTGCATCACGGCTTCGCCTTCCCGGGACGATGGTGCTACGACAAGCCGGCTGCCGAGCGGCACTGGGAACGGCTGATCGCGCTCTACCGGCGCAATCTGTAGCCTCCGGCCCTCGCCTCGTTCGCTGGCGGCACCGCGGGGGCAACGCGTCGCGGCGCCCATGGCGGCATCATCTTGACGCAGCCGGGCGCGCGTTCATCGTGAGGCGCGGAAGCGGAGAGAACGGATGCACGCGCAGTTCACCAGCAGCGACGGGTTGAGCCTCGGCTACCACCTCGACGACTTCACCCCGCCCTGGAACCCGGGGGAGCCGCTGCTGCTGCTGCATTCCATGATGGGGCGCGCCGAGCGCTACTTCCCCTGGGTGCCGCGTCTTGCCGCGGAGTACCGCGTCATCCGCCACGACATGCGCGGCCACGGGCGGTCGCAGGTGCCGCGGCCCGACCAGGCGCTCAGCATGGAACGGCTGATGCGCGACGCGCTGGAACTGCTCGACCATCTCGGCATCGCGCGCTGCCATGTGGTGGCGAATTCGGCCGGCGGCTATGTCGCGCAGTGGATGGCGATGTACGCGCCGGAACGGGTGAAGAGTCTTCTGCTGTTTGGCTCCACCCCCGGCCTGCTAAAGAGCGGCACGGACAGCTGGATCCCCCTGATCCGCAGGGAAGGCCTGCTGCCCTTCCTCACGCGCACGATTTCCGATCGCTTCCCGCTCGACCGCGTGCCGAAGGGTCTGGTGGCATGGTTCCTGGAGAACACCGGCGCCTGCGATCAGGACTACATCTGCCGATTCCTGGCGATGACCACGTCGATGGACTGGGGTCCGGAACTGCACCGCATCCAGTGCCCGACGCTGGTGGTGCGCCCCGGGGGCGAGACGGTCGGCGGCGCCGACCACTACGACGTCTATCGGGAGCAGGTGAGGGATTGCGAGCTCCTCACCTATCACGGCTATCCCCACAACATCTGCGACATCGTGCCGCAGCTCTGCGTGACCGACGTGCTGGCCTTCCTCGAGCGTCGCTTCCCGAAGCGCTGATCACGCAGGCGCGGCGGCGGATCGTCGTCCCGGCCTCCTCGAATCAGGCGGGCATGGGGGCGGCGATGGCGGCGAGATAGGCGCGCCAGCCGCCGAAGCGGGTGACATCCTCCGCGCCGGTGATGCCCGCGTGTTCGACGAGGAAGCCCTTGGGCTGCGTGCCGTCCGCGAGCAGCACGGTGCCGATGCAGAGCGGCGCGGGGATGGCGGCCACGAAGCGGCCGAAGCCGTCATCGGGCAGGCCCCAAACCTCGGCGGCGATCGCCGCGCCGTCGCGTTCGCCGACGCGCACGAGCCCCGGGCGCCGCGACGGTCCGCCGGCAAGGGCGAAGAGGCGGTAGCAGGGTCGTGTACCCGTCGCCCGCAGATAGGTACCGCCCTGCGCCACGAGTTCATGGTTCAGCGGCATGCCGGTGAGGTGGGCTCCGAGGACGGCGAGTTCGATCATGCGCTGCAGCCCTTCCCTTGCTGCGATGCGAAATCAGCAATCGCCGTGCCGAGCGCAACAGCCGGGCCGGAGGAAGATTCCGCCTGGCACGGATGCGGGATCGGCGCGCCTGCCCCTGCTTCATCCATCCGGACACAGGGCCTGCCCTGAATGCAGGCCGATGCGTGCCAACGGGCCCTGTCATGCCCGGAATGTGGGCAGTCCGCCCGGATGCAATTCCCTATGCGATCCTCTGGTCAGGCATCCCGGGCGCCGGCACTCTCGCACGTGACCGGAGGACAGCCATGCGCGCCAGCATCCGCGGAACGGAAATCTACTTCGACATCGACGGCGCCGGCCTGGTGCCGGACGGCCCGCGCATGCGCGAACGCCCGGTCGCCTTCGTCATTCATGGCGGGCCGGGCGGCGACCATTCGGGCTTCAAGCCGGCCTGGTCCGCGCTGACCGACACGATGCAGCTCGTCTATTTCGACCACCGCGGCCAGGGCCGGTCGGGGCGCGGCGACCCGGACCGCTACACGCTGGACGAGAATGTCGAGGACATGGAGGCGCTGCGCCGG
>JAYRQX010000471.1:0-5222 GCA_041910415.1 Acetobacteraceae bacterium
CATCGACGCGACGGACGATGCGGGCGACGCGGACACCGCCGACCTGCTGACGGGCCTGTCGCGCACGCTCGACAAGGCGCTCTGGATGCTCGAGGCGCATCTCGCCTGAGGCGCGGCGCGCGGGCATCGGGCGCAGGTCCCGGTTGCCCGCGACTCCGCCGCCCTGTTAGGCCCCTGACCTCCCCGCCCCCTGCCGCGAGGCTGGCGCCGCTTGGCCAGCCGCGCTAAGGGGAGCCTGGAAGGACGCGAACAAAATATGAACGACCTTTTCGGCGGCCGGTCCGCCAAGGCCGCGACGCAGGGCTACTCCGCCAAGGACATCGAGGTGCTGGAGGGGCTGGAGCCCGTCCGCCGCCGGCCCGGCATGTATATCGGCGGCACCGACGAGACCGCGCTGCACCACCTGGCGGCCGAGATCATCGACAATTCGATGGACGAGGCCGTCGCCGGCCATGCCGACCGCATCGAGGTGACGCTGGAAGCCGGCCATTGGCTGGTCGTGCGCGACAATGGCCGCGGCATCCCGGTGGACCCGCATCCGAAATTCCCGAAGCTGTCCGCGCTGGAGGTCATCCTCACCACGCTGCATTCGGGCGGCAAGTTCGGCGGCAAGGCCTACGACACCTCGGGCGGCCTGCACGGCGTCGGCTCCTCGGTCGTCAACGCGCTGTCGGAGCGGATGGAGGTGGAGGTCGCGCGCGACCGCACGCTGTTCACCCAGATGTTCGAACGCGGCAAGGCCGTCACGAAGCTGAAGAACGCAGGCCCCGTGCACAACCGGCGCGGCACGACGATCCGCTTCAAGCCCGACCCCGAGATCTTTGACCGCCACGTCTTCAGCCCGGCGCGGCTGTACCGGCTCTGCCGTTCCAAGGCGTATCTCTTCCGCGGTGTCGAAATCCGCTGGTCCTGCGATCCCGCGCTCATCAAGGACGAGACGCCGGCGAACGCCGTGCTGCACTTTCCCGGCGGGTTGTCGGACTTCCTGGCCAGCGCCATCGAGGGCCGCGCGACCGTGGTGCCCGCCCCCTTCGCGGGCGAGGCGGAGTTCCCCGACGGCGCCGGACGCTGCGAATGGGCGCTGACCTGGCTGGAGCAGGGCGACGGCTTCGTCAGCAGCTACGCCAACACCATCCCGACGCCGCAGGGCGGCACGCATGAGGCGGGCTTCCGCGCCGCGCTGGTCAAGGGCCTCAAGGCCTATGGCGAGCTCAAGAAGGAGAAGCGCGCGGGCAACCTGACGGCCGAGGATGTCTTCGGCAGCTTCGCCGGCATGCTGTCCGCCTTCGTGCGCAACCCGCAATTCCAGGGGCAGACCAAGGACAGGCTGACCAGCACGGACGCGTCCCGCCTGGTCGAGAACGCCGTGCGCGACCATTTCGATCACTGGCTCGCCGGCGATCCCACCAATGCGGACAACCTGCTGGCCTTCGCGATCGAACGGGCGGAGGAGAGAATCCGCCGCCGCGAGCAGAAGGACACGCCGCGCAAATCGGCGACGCGCAAGCTGCGCCTGCCCGGCAAGCTCGCGGATTGTGCGCGGGAGAGCGCGGAGGGGACGGAGCTTTTTCTCGTCGAGGGCGATTCGGCCGGCGGCTCGGCCAAGCAGGCGCGCGATCGCGAGACCCAGGCGGTGCTCCCCTTGCGCGGAAAAATCCTGAACGTCGCCAGCGCCAGCGCCGACAAGCTGCGCCAGAACCAGGAGCTCAAGGACCTGATCGAGGCGCTGGGCTGCGGCGCGGGGGATCGCTTCGACATCGCCCGCCTGCGCTACGGGCGCGTGGTGATCATGACCGACGCCGATGTGGACGGCGCCCATATCGCATCACTGCTGATGACCTTCTTCTACAAGGAGCTGCCGGAGCTGGTGCGCCAGGGGCGCATCTACCTGGCCCAGCCGCCGCTCTACCGCCTGCAGGCGGGCGGCAAGAGCGTCTATGCCAAGGACGATGCCGACCGCGAGCGGCTGCTGAAGAAGGAATTCAAGGCGAACCAGAAGGTCGAGGTCAGCCGCTTCAAGGGCCTGGGCGAAATGCCGCCCGCGTCGCTGAAGGAGACGACGATGGACCCGAAGCGGCGCACCCTGTTGCAGGTGGTGCTGCCGCCGGAACTGCGCGCCGAGACATCGAACCTGGTCGAGACGCTGATGGGCCGGAAGCCGGAGCTGCGGTTCAAATTCATCCAGGACAACGCCGCGACGATGGACCAGGAGGCGGTGGACGCGTGACCCCATCCCCTCCCCTGCGTAGCGGGGGGTTCGACGCACTGCGTCGAACGCCGGAGCGTAGCGGAGGCTGGTCAGGATGGGGGCAAGCGGGACGGCGCAAGCCCAGCCTTTGCCCCCACCCCAGCCCTCCCCCGCTTCGCAGGGGAGGGAGCAGGGCTTGCATCCCTGCCCTGTCCGGCTAAACCCGCACGCCGTCCGCGTCGCCGGACGCCGGGTCAACTCAGGGGGTTGTCGCCTTGCCCGCGCTGATCGAGATCGAGCGCCTGACCAAGCGCTTTGGTCAATTCGTCGCTGTCGACGATGTCTCCTTCCATGTGAACCGGGGGGAGGTCGTGGGATTCCTCGGCCCCAACGGCGCCGGCAAATCCACGACGATGAAGATGCTCGCCGCCTTCATGACGCCGACATCGGGCACCGCCCGCGTCTGCGGCCATGACGTGGTAGACGACCCCGTCGCGGTGAAGCGGTCCATGGGCTACCTGCCCGAAGGTGCGCCGACCTATCCCGAGATGACCGTCACCGCCTTCCTGGCCTTCGCCGCGCGCATCCGCGGCTTCCGCGGCGGCGAGCAGGCCGATCGCGTGGCGCACGCCATGGCGCTGACGCAGCTCGAAGGCGTGCGCCTCCAGCCCATCGAGACGCTGTCCAAGGGCTTCAAGCGCCGCGTGGGGCTGGCGCAGTCGCTGCTGCACGATCCGCCGGTGCTGGTGCTGGACGAACCGACCGACGGGCTCGACCCCAACCAGAAGCATGAGGTGCGCGAGCTCATCCAGCGCATGGCGCCGGAGAAGGCGATCGTGATCTCGACCCATATCCTCGAGGAGGTGGACGCCGTCTGCACCCGCGCCATCATCATCGCGCGCGGCCAGGTGCTGGCCGATTCCACGCCCAAGGCGCTGGAGACCGGCGGACGCAGCATGGAACAGGTCTTCCGCGAGCTGACCCTCGGCACCGCTGAGGAGGCCGCGTGATGGGCGCCGCGCTCACCGTCGCCCGGCGCGAGCTCGCGGGTTATTTCGCGACGCCGGTCGCCTATGTCTTCATCGTCATCTTCCTGATGCTGGCCGGCACGCTGACCTTCACCATGGGCGGCTTCTTCGCCCGCGGCCAGGCCGACCTGCAGCCCTTCTTCAACTTCATCCCCTGGCTCTTCCTGCTGCTGGTGCCCGCGCTGACCATGCGCTTGTGGGCCGAGGAGCGGCGGCTCGGCACCATCGAGCTGCTGCTGACGCTGCCCATCGCGCAATGGCAGGCCGTGCTCGGCAAGTTCCTGGCCGCCTGGGTTTTTTGTACGATTGCGCTGCTGCTGACCTTTCCGTTGGTGATCACGGTCAACCTGCTGGGGCGCCCGGACAATGGCGTGATCGTCGCGGGCTATGTCGGCTGCGTGCTGGTGGCCGGCGCGTTCCTCTCCATCGGCGCCGCGCTGTCGGCCCTGACAAAGAACCAGGTCATCGCCTTCGTGCTCGCCGTCGCGATCTGTTTTCTCTTCGCCGCGGCCGGGACGCCCGTGGTGACGGATTTCCTGAACCAGCGCCTGCCGATCCTGGCAGAGATGGCGCGCGGGCTCTCCATCACCGACCGCTACAGCGGCTTCGTCCGTGGCGTGATCGCGCTGCGCGACGTCGTCTATTTCGGTTCCTTCATCGCCTTCTGGCTGTTCCTGAATGCGGTGATCGTCGATCACCGGAAGACGGACTGAGGCCCCGCCATGAGCGCCACCACGCCTCCTTCCGCACCGGCCCGCGCCGGATCGCGCCGCCTCTGGTCCACCGGCCTCGGGCTGATCGCCGCCCTGGCGCTGGCCATCGGCGTCAACATGCTGGCCGACCGGCTCGCGCCGCGGGCGCGGATCGACCTCACGCAGCAGCATCTCTACACGCTCTCGACCGGCACGCATGTCGTGCTGCAGGGCCTCGCCGATCCCGTCACGCTGCGCCTCTTCTATTCGCGCCGGCTCGGCGCGCAACTGCCGGTCTATGGCGCCTATGCCGACCGCGTGCGCGCCATGTTGCAGGAATACGTGGCGCTCTCCGCCGGCAAGGTGCGGCTCGAAGTGCTGGATCCCGAGCCCTTCTCCGAGACCGAGGACCGCGCGCTGGCCTACGGGCTGCAGGGCGTGCCGCTCGATCAGACGGGCGAGCAGGTCTATTTCGGCCTGGCGGGGTCCAACCAGCTCGATGACGAGCGGACCATCCCCTTCTTCCAGCCGGACCGCGAGCGCTTCCTGGAATACGACCTGACGCGGCTGGTCTATGAGCTCTCCAACCCGCGCCGCACCGTCGTCGGCATCATGACCTCACTGCCCGTCAATGGCGATCCGCGCATGATGATGATGCGCCAGCAGGGCATGGCGGGCGGGCAGCCCTACGCCTTCATGCAGAGCCTCCGGCAGTTCTTCACCGTGCGCGACGTCGCGATCGACGCGCAGGTGATCGAGCCCGACATCCAGGTCCTGGTCGTGGCGCATCCGCAGAACCTGTCGGACGCGGCCTATTACGCGATCGACCAGTTCGTGATGCGGGGCGGACGGCTGATCGCCATGGTGGACCCGCATTCCGAAGGCCAGGCCATGCGGCCCACCATGGGCGGGCGGCCGCCGGCCAACACGGCGTCCACCCTCGACCGGCTGCTGATCCCCTGGGGCGTGGAATCGCCGTCCGACACCGTCGTGCTGGATCTGCGCGGCGCCTGGCGCGTGCGCGCGGGCCCGAACGAGCGCGTGCAGGCGGTGGACTACGTCGCCTGGTTCAACATGACCGGCGACAGCCTGAACGCAAACGAGGTCGCGACCGGCCAGCTCAACCAGGTCACCGTCGCCTCGGCCGGCCTGGTGCGCCGGCGCGAGGGATCGGATGTCGAGTTCACGCCGCTGCTCACCAGCAGCGACCGCAGCAGCACGATCGACGCCAACCGCGTGCGGCAGGAGCCGAACCCCACGCAGATCCTCTCGGAATTCGTCCCGGACGGGCAGCGCCGCGTCATCGCGGCGCGC